>CAZWKH010000249.1:0-3820 GCA_964633885.1 uncultured bacterium
TGAAGGCCTTGCCCGGGCGATGCATCCCCGTCATGCCGCGCGGGCAGCACGAACCGGCAGGCATGCCGACGGATCCGTGGACAGCCAGTGGTTGGGGGAACCGACTACGGGCAGACCAACAGCGCCATGGAATATACCTCAAAATCGGGCGCGTGTCAAATGGGACCGCGCGGGGGGGCAAACTCTCCCAGAACCGTTAACGCCGCTCCCAGAAGGGTTTGCGCCGCCGTCTCCGCCCGCAGCCGGTGCCCCCCCAGGCGCAGGAACCTTGCTCCCGCCCGCTCCAGGGCGCCGGTCTCCTCCGGGGCCAGACCCCCTTCCGGGCCGACCAGGAGTGCGAGGAGGCCGGGCCGGATGTGCCGGGCGGCCTCGGCGGGGTCCTCGCCTGCGGGATCCGCGACCCAGAGGCTGCGGCCGGCGGGGAGGGCCTTCAGAAAGGTTTCGAGATCCATGGGCGGGGCCACATCGAGGAGCTTCGCGCGGCGGGACTGCTTGAGCGATTCCACGGCGATCCGGTGCCAGCGCTCCTGCTTGGTCCCCTCCTCATGGGGGCGCGCGACGCAGCGTTTGAGCAACAGCGGCACGAAACGGGTCGCGCCGAGCTCGCTGGCCTTCTCGACGATCCCGTCCATGCGGGTCGAGCGCAGCACCCCGGCGCCGAGCCAGATCTCCCGCGAGGGCCAGACGGCCAGCGGCTCCTCGCTCAGGATCGTCACCTCGAGGCCCTGCCTGTCGAGGCTCGCGATGCGGCCGTGGTAGCGCTTGCCGCACCCGTCCACCAGCGCGACCTGGTCGCCCGAGCGCAGGCGCAGGCTCCTGCGGGCGTGATCGGCCTCGCTTCCCTCGATGCGCGCCCCGCGGCCCACGGTGGCCGGCGCTCCGAGGTAGAGGACCTGCTCCGGTTCGCCGCGGCGTTCCGGCTCCTCGCTCACGAGGGCGCGTCCTTCTTGCGGCCGCGCTCCTCCAGAGCCAGGAGCTGTTCGTAGAGTTTTTTCTGCGCGCGGTCCAGGGATTCGGGCAGGACGATGTCCACCTTGACCAGCTGGCTACCCCGCGACCCGCCGCGCAGCCCGGGGAGGCCCTTGCCCTTCAAGCGCAGGAGGGTCCCCTGCTGCACACCGGGGGGAACTTCGAGGGTGGCCGTCCCCTCCAGGGTCTCCACGGTGACCTTGCCCCCGAGAGCCGCCCGCGCCGGACCGATGCGCAGCGCCGTCACCAGGTCCTTGCCGTGCCGCTCGAACCCGGCCCGCTCCTTCACCTCGATCAGCACCTGCAGGTCCCCCGACACCGCACCCCGCGCGCCCGCGTCGCCCTGCCCACGCAGGTTCATGTAGTCGCCGGTGCTCACGCCGGGAGGGACCTCCACCGAGACCATCGACTCGCCTTCCACCCTCCCGTCGCCGCGGCAGTCGGGACAGGCGCGCTGGTGGCGGCGCCCGCGCCCCTGGCACTGGGGGCAGGTCCCCACGCTCACGAACTGGCCGAGGAAGGAACGCTGCACCCGCTGCACCCGTCCGGTGCCCTTGCAGACCCCGCAGGTCTCGGGCTCCGCGCCCCCCACCCCGCCGGTCCCCCGGCAGGAGTCGCAGAGGACCGCGCGCCGCACCTTGATCTTGCGGGTCACTCCGGTCAGCACCTCTTCCAGGGAGAGCGTCATGCGCAAACGGCGGTCGTCGCCCCGGTCCAGGTCGCCGGGGCCTGGGCCGCCCATGCCCATGCCGAAGGCGTCGCCGAAGTCGCGCATGAACGAGCGCAAGGCGTCCTGCAGGTCGAACTCGACGCCGAAGCCGGGCCCCGCCGCGCCGCTGCGCAGCCCGGCGTGGCCGTAGCGGTCGTAGGCCGCCCGCTTCTCTTCATGGCCGAGCACCTCGTAGGCCTCGGCGGCTTCCTTGAACTGCGCCTCCGCCGCATGGTCGCCCGGATTGCGGTCGGGGTGGTACCTCATGGCCAGGGCGCGGTAGGCCTTCTTGATCTCGTCCGGGCTCGCGCCCCGCTCGACGCCCAGGACCTCGTAGTAGTCGCGCTGTGTCATCGCTCGCGTCCCGGGTCCGCGGGCGCCGGGCCGGCGGCCGCCAGTTCGCGCCGCAGCCCCTCCAGAACCGCCGCCACCGCGTCCTCCAGGGGTCCGGGGACTGTCGCTCCCGAGGCCAGGGCATGTCCTCCCCCGCCCAGGGCCGCGGCCACGCGGTTCACATTCAGGCGGCCGCGGGAGCGCAGGCTCACCTTGATCCTTCCGTCCTCATGCTCCATGAGGAGCGCGAGCCCCTCGCAGTCCTTCGCGCTGCGCGCGATGTCCACGAAGCCCTCGGTGTCGGCCGGCACCGCCTCGCAGCCGCGCACCAGGTCACGCGGCAGGACGAGCAGCAGGAGCCGCCCCCCTTCTTCCGCGCGCATGGTGGAGAGGGCCGCCCCGAGGAGCCGCAGCCGCTCCAGGCTCGAGTTGCCGTAGACCTTCTCGTAGGTGTCGTTGGGGTCCAGTCCGATCTCCAGCAGCTCCCCCGCCGCCTCATGGGCGCGGCGGTCGGTGTTCGAGAAGCGGAAGGAGCCGGTGTCGGTGAGGATGGAGACATAGAAGCCCAGCGCCATGCGCCGGTCCACCTCATGCCCGCGGCGGCGGATCAGCTCGTAGACCAGCTGGCCCGTCGCGGCGGCGGTGAGATCGACGAGGTGGTGGCGCGCCATCCCGTTGTTCTCGAAGGGATGGTGGTCGATGCAGAGTTTCAGCGCCGGGGAGGACCGCAGCTTCTCCCCCAGAGCGTCGAGGCGCTCCCACCGCGAGATGTCCAGCACGATCACGACCTCGTTGGCGTCGATGACCGCGTCGTGGGCGGCGGGGTCGTAGACCTCGAAGGGGGCCTCCCGGGCCAGGAAGGCGTAGCGGGCCGGCACCGGATCCGGGTTCAGGATCCGTACCTCCTTGCCGAGCGATTTCAGATAAGCCCAGAGCCCGAGCTCCGCCCCCAGCCCATCCCCGTCCGGGTTGACATGGGTGGTCACGATGAACCGGCGGTGGCCGTCCAGAGACCGGGACACGGCCTCCCAGTCCGGGGGGGGGATGCTGTCCTTGCCGTCGCGCATAGGGGGAGGGAGTGTATCGAGGCCCCGTGGACCGGTCAACGACCGGCGGCCGACTTGTGCCTTGCGCCCGGGGAGAAATCGCGGCACCATAGTGCGCTCACTTTTGCACCGACTCTTGCGCCGGCACCGCTTACCGGGACATGGGAGGAGAGGACGCGATGACGCAGTTCAAGGAAGTGAAGATTCCCCAGGGCGACCTGATCCAGGTCAAGGACGGCAAGCTGGTGGTCGGCGACCACCCGATCGTCGGCAAGCTGCGCGGCGACGGGATCGGCCTCGACATCTTCCCCGCCATGGAGGCCGTGGTGGACGCCGCGGTGAAGAAGGCCTACGGCGGCAAGCGGCAGATCGTCTGGTGCCCGGTCTACTGTGGCCTCGAGGGGCTCCACCACTACGGAGAGGTGCTCTCCAAGGAGTCGGTCGAGGTCATCCAGTACCTGAAGCTCGCCATCAAGGGGCCCTTCACCACCCCCATCGGCGAGGAGACCCATGTCTGCCTCTACTGCGCCCACCAGCAGTACCACGCCGGGAAATGCGACGAGTGCGGCAAGGAGGACGGGGTCGCCCCCCGGTTCCGCTCCATCAATGTCGGCCTGCGCCAGGCCATGGACCTCTACGCCTGCATCCGCCCCGTGCGCTACTTCAAGGGGGTGCCCGCTCCCAACAAGTACGCCGAGAATGTGAACTTCATCATCTTCCGCGAGAACACGGAGGATGTGTACGCGGGGCACGACTTCGAGCG
>CAZWKH010000250.1:0-3792 GCA_964633885.1 uncultured bacterium
CGGCCCCTCCGTCTTCAGCTTCACCCTCCCCGCCGCGGGGACATTGTCGCTGCGGCTCCTGGACCCGGAGGGACGCGAGGTCGCGGTGCTGCGCGAACCGGCCCCTGCTCCCGCCGTGGGCCGCTGGGTCTGGGGCAGCGACGCGCCGCTGCCCGCGCACAGCGGGCGCTACTTCCTCTGCCTGTTGTGGCGCGCCGAGGGCGCGGAGCCGGTGCGTTGCTGCCGCTCCCTGTGGGTGTCGCGATGAGCGCGGCCCGGCGCGGGAAAGGCGTGCAGCGCGAAGAGGCCGCGCGAGGCGGAAGGGGTGTGCAGCTCCGGCTCCTATTGTTCGCGTCTCCGTTCCTCTGGTGTCTCCTATTGTTTCGTTCCGCCGGCGCGGTGGGAGAGGTCGCGGCCGGAGCCGGCGCGGCCGGCCCATGGGAGGCCTGCGACCACCTCGACCCCTCGGCCGGGTTCGGGAGCGCGACGGGCTGGCGCTGCGAACTGGAAGCCCTGACCCGGGAAGCGGTGGAGGGGGAGTGGGAGACGGCTCTGCGCCTGGGACGCGAGACTGCGGGAGGTCTCGGCTTCGCGGGATCCTGGCGGCGCGCCTGGAACGGGGAAGCGGGGGCGATGGACGAGGCCCAGGGCTGGATCGTCCGCCGCGGCGCGGGGCATCGGCTCGCGGCAGGCGTCGGGGGTCTCTCCTTCGCAGGCCAGCGGCAGGGGCGCATCCAGATCGACCTGCGCCTGCAGCCCTGCGCCCCGCTTCTGGCCGGCCTGCGCGGGGCCGTCTACCCCGCCGACGGCGCGGCCGCGAGCGCGATCGTGGCGTCGTTGCACGCGGGCCTCGGCCCCTGGTGGGGTGGTCTCGAGGCGGGCCCGCAACCCGGCGGCCTGCGCGTCGCGCTGGGGTTGCGCGCTGCGCCGGGCCTGTCCTGGACCGTGGCCTACGCGGGTGCGGCTCCCACGCTGGGCATCGCGCTGCGGCGCCCGGCCTTCGAGCTGCGGGCGGAGGACACCGCGCACCCGCTTCTTGGCCGCGTCTCCCGGGTCCGCCTCGTCCTGGGGGGAGGCGGCCGATGACCCGGCGGCGGATTCCCTTCGCAGTCGCGCTTCTCTGCGCGACGAGCCTCGCGACCCGCGCCGCGATTGCGCAGGAGGCGGAGGACTGCGAGCCGCTCGACGCTTCTTCCCTGGAGGCGGTGATCGAGCGGCTCAGCCTGGACGCGGAGCAGGCGGGATGGCTGCGGGCGCGCTGGCGCGAGGGCGCTCTCGACGATCCCGGGGACCTCGGCGGGCTGCCCGGCATGAGCCCGGAGCTGCGCGAAGAACTGGAGGGCGCATGGTGCTGGGAGCCCGCGGTGGCCGCGCGCGCTCTGCTCGGCTTGCGTCTTCGTGACGGCGGCGCACGGGAAGAGGCCGCGCTGCAGGTCACGCGCGGGGGACTGGAGCTGCGAAGCCGGGCCCGCCTGGACGCGGAGGCGGAGAACTCGCTGCGAGGGGCCGTCCGCCTTGCGCGGGAGACATGGTCCGTCACCGCCGGCTTCCTGCGCGCCCGCGCCGGTCTGGGGCTCCTCCTGGTGACCGCAGGGGACGAGCCTCGCGGCGACGCACCGGTGGAGCCGGCGGGCGGCGTGTGGCGGCCGTCGCTCTCCTTCGACGAGCGCACCGCAGTCGGTGCGGCCTTCGCCAGGAATGGTCCAAAATGGCTTCTGGACGCCGCCCTCCTGCGCAGCCGGAACTCCACGGCGCAGAGCGCCGCGCCGCAGACCTGGGCAGTGCTGCGCGCGGGGCGCCGTCTCCGCGGCGGGCTCTGGAGGACCGCCCTTCTGCACGGCGAGGGCGGCTGGTGCGGCGGCCTGGAGGCGGCCGGCGAGGCGGTCGCGGGAAGCTGGGCGACGGAGTGGCGCTGGGGAGGCGGTGGGACCGCGCAGGGCGCCTTCTGGAAGCTCCAGGAAGGCGCCTGGAGGGTGCGGGCGGGGCTCACCCGCGTCGGCGCGGGCTACGCCGTCGCCCCGATGCCGCTCCATCGGGAGGCGCAGGAGGAGGACGGCTCGCGCCTGCGCCTGGAGGCGCGATGGCAAGGGGGGCCCTCGCGATATGTCCGCGCCGCGCTGGAGGCAGGACGGGAACGCGATCCCGCCAGTCCTGCCTGGGCGCGCGAGACATCCACGCAGCTCGTCGAGCTGGGGGAGCGGATCGTCCAGGGCCTCAAGGCGGGGTTCCTCTGGCGCGTCCGTGCGCGGCGGGCCTCCGGCGCAGAGCCGGCTCCCTCCGATGCGGAGCGCCTGGCTCGTGCCGAACTGTCCTGCGAGCAGGACCGCTGGCGGTTCCTGCTCCGGCTGGAGGAACGCAGCAGCGCGTCAGGGGCGGCGCGGCTGACCACTCTGCGCGCCGGGCGGGATGGGAACCTGCGCTGGGAGGCCCGGGCCGGGATGGCCGGCGTGAGCAAGGACGGCCCCGATCTGTGGTGGTACCGGCGCCGGGCAGGGGGATTCACGGGCTGGGATCGCGTCCCCCCGGGCACCTGGATCGGGGGGTGGATGGGGCTTCCCTTGCGGCGGTGGAGCCTCGAGATCTCAGCGGATACGCGGGATGGTGGATGGGAAGGCGCGGCTGCGGTGCGCTATCGCCTCGAGGCTCCGGCTACGCTTGACCCGCCCATGCCCGGCTCATAGGCTCAGGGAACTCCCAGCACCCCCTGCGTGACTCAAGGAGAACGACATGCCTAGCTTCGCCAAGTCGATGGAGCATCTGGGCACCGAAACCGCATTCGAGGTGCGGGCCCGGGCCAGGCAGGTCGAAGCCCAGGGGCGGGATGTGATCCACCTGGAGATCGGCGAGCCGGACTTCGACACGCCGGGCAACATCATCGAGGCGGCCAAGAAGGCTCTCGACGAGGGCTTCACCCACTACGGGCCCTCGGCGGGATTGCCCGAGTTCCGCGAGACCATCGCGGACCATATCGCCAGGGACCGGAAGATCCCGGTCCAGGCGTCCAATGTGGTGGTCACCCCCGGCGCCAAGCCGATCATGTTCTTCACGATGCTGGCGGTGCTGGATCCGGGCGACGAGGTTCTCTATCCCAACCCCGGCTTCCCGATCTACGAGTCGGTGATCGAGTACCTGGGCGCGAGACCGGTCCCTCTGCCGCTGAGGCAGGAGAACGAGTTTCGCCTCGACCTGGACGAATTCCGCGACAAGCTGTCCAGCAAGACGCGGCTCGTGATCATGAACACGCCGCAGAACCCGACCGGCGGGATGCTCCCGCCGGAGGACATCCGCAAGATCGCGGAGATCCTGCGCGAGTTCCCGGAGACCTGGGTCCTCTCGGACGAGATCTACTCCAAGATCATCTACGAGGGCGAGCACCTCTCGATCACCACCCAGGAGGGGATGGCAGGGCGCACGGTGCTGCTGGACGGCTTCTCCAAGACCTACGCCATGACGGGATGGCGGCTGGGCTACGGGGTCATGCCCGAGCCGCTGGCCAAATGGGTCGCCCAGCTCGCCACCAACTCCATCTCCTGCACGGCGTCCTTCATCCAGAGGGCAGGCATGGAGGCGCTGCGGGGACCCCAGGACGACTCGGCCCGCATGCGCGAGGAGTTCCGCCGCCGCCGCGACCACCTGGTGGCGGGGCTGAACCGCATCGAGGGCATCCGCTGCCTCCTGCCGCGGGGCGCCTTCTATGTGTTCCCCGACATCCGCGCCCTGGGCCGCCCGTCCCGCGAGGCGGCCCGCGTGCTCCTGGACGACTTCGGAGTCGCCGCGCTGAGCGGCACGGCGTTCGGCGCGTTCGGCGAGGGC
>CAZWKH010000251.1:0-3744 GCA_964633885.1 uncultured bacterium
GTACATGTTGGCGTGGGAGTCGGAGGCCACCACGAAGGAGCCCGGCACCACATAGCCCTCCTGGACCATGATCTGGTGGCCGATGCCGGTGCCGGCGGGGTAGAAGTCGATCCCCTGATCCTCGGCCATGGCTCGGATGCTGCCGTACTTCTCGAGGTTCTCCGTCGAGCGGTTCTGGATGTCGTGGTCCAGCGCGAAGACGGGCTGCCGGGGGTCGTGCACGCGGCCCGCCTTGAGCCCGGCGAACTTCTTCATCACGGCCGAGGTGTTGTCGTGGGTCAGGACATGCCGGGGGCGGATGGACACGAAGTCGCCCGCGCGCAGCGCTCTCGGCGGGCGGGCGCCGGCCAGGTGATGCTGGGTGATCTTCTCGACGACGGTCTGGCCCATGACGGACCTCCTCCGCGGATCCGGACGGGCTTGCGCCGGTCCGGCCGCGCCGCGATCAACGCGCCTTCGACAATGCCATGAAGTTGCGGATCGATCCTTCCTTCTCCAGGTTCCACACCGCGTCCTTGAGCCGCGCCCGGGCCGCCGCGTCCAGCACCGGCTCGGCCAGGGCGTCGAACTTGGCCTCGATCTCGGCATCGGTGAGCGGGTTGCGCGGGTCGCCCTTAGGGTAGTCGAGCTGCTTCATGAAGGACCGCCCCCGGACGGTGTGGATGGAGACCACCACCCGCTGCAGGACCGGGAACACCTGCTCGATCTGCGGATCCGCCACCACCTCCACCTTGCGAAGCTGGGCGCGGATCGTGGGATCCATGATCTTCTCGTCGGTGAACTGGAGGGGCGTGACCTGCCGGTCCACCAGCGCGGCGGCGATGACATAGGGCAGCGAGTGGTCCGCGGTCTCCTTGCTGCGGGGGTCGTACTTGCTGGGATCGGCCAGGATGTCCGCCGCGCGGGCCAGGGACCGGATGTGGATCCGCTCCACCTGATCGGGCTTGAGATCGTGCTCGCGCACCAGGTCGAGCACGGCCGAGATCGGGGTGTGGGTGAGCGCCTCGGTGGGGAAGGCCTTCATCCCGCATTGCGTGATGCGCCAGGACTCGCCGAGGCCCTCGGTGAGCACCCCCAGGTCCCACTCCGGTCCCAGGCAATGGACGATGCCCTCCTTGCCGTCGATCACATGCTCCGGCCCGGTGTATCCCTTTTCCGCCAGCAGCGCGGCCAGGACCCCGCTCTGGGTTGCCATGGGGTCCACCGTGTTCTTCATCATGGTGAGCTTGCCCGCCACCGCGGCCCCGTAGGTGGCGTGCCGGCTGGCCCCGATCCCGATCGCATGCTGGATCTGCTCCGCCGTGAGCCCCAGCGCGCGGCCTGCCACGATGGGCGCGGCGAAGGCGGTCAGGGTCGCGTGGTGCCAGCCGCGCTCGCGGATGCCGGGAAAGGCCGCCTCGCAGAGGCGCATCTCGAATTCGTGACCCAGCGCGATGCCCAGGAGCAGCTCGCGGCCGTCGCTGTCCCGCCGCTCGCCGCAGGCCATGGCCGCCGGGATGAGGTCGGAGGGGTGCGAGGGGTCCTGCTTCCAGTAGATGTCGTTGTAGTCCATCACCCGGATCATGAGGGCGTTGGCCAGCGACGCGGAGACCGGGTCGATCCGCTTGCCGGTGCCGATCACGGTGCAAGGCCCCGGGCCCGCGATCTCGTCCAGCACCTCCATGGCGATGCGCACATCGTGCTGGAGGGTGCCCCCCAGCGCGCAGCCCATCGAGTCGAGCAGGAACCGCTTGGACTCGCGCAGGGCGGCCGGGGAGAGGTCCTCGAAGCGCAGCCCGGCGGCCCACTCCGCCATCCGGGCGGTGACGGTGCCGGAGATCCGGCCGTTCTCCTTGGGGGTCATCTGCGGAAGTCCTCCTGTGTCGTCGTCGCGAGTGCGCAGCCGCGCGGGTCAGCCGGCCAGGTTCTTGAAGGGGAGATAGCTCATGAAGTCGGCGTGGTGCACGATGAGGGCCTCGGTGGTGCGCTTGACGAGGTTCCCTTCCTCCGAGTGCGTCGCAATGATGTGGCAGGCTGCGTCCGGAACCCCGCATTCCATCGCCAGGGCGGCGCCGGTGAAGGGGTGGCGCAGGAGCTGCCCGCGCCGGCTCTGCCGGGCCTTGCCGTCCACCGTCTCGTACTCGAGGAGCTTGCCGACATCGGCGAGGATGGCCCCCGCGATGAGGATGTCCATGTCGATGGGAAGGGCCTCGCCCATGAACTCCGTCATGGCTTCGGCGGAGCGCCGCGCGATGTGCACCACGCAACGCTTGTGAGCCATGAAGCTGACCGGACAGTTGGGCACGAGCAGCGTGAAGGGAATGGTCTCCAGGTCCTGCGGGGTGAGCGGGCTCCGCGCGAAGGCGAGCGCCCAGGTGGCGGCCACCTGCTCGCGCAGGGCCTCGTCCCGGATCCAGGCGAGTTCGGGCCAGAGCTTCAAGACGGCGTCGCGCATGCGGGCTCTCTCCGAGGCAAACGGGAAATGCGGTTGAGGATCAGTGTAACCGCCTTATTTTTCTCATAAATAGGGGAACTTGGCCACCGGGAATCTGCGGAATTTTTCCGGGGCGGTCCCATGGCGTGACCCACCGAGGCCCCGCGGGGGACGCGGCAAGTCCCGGTGGGGCGCAAAGATCAGCGGCCGTAGAGGGCCTTGACCTGCCCCCAGGTGAGGGGTTCCGCGGCGAGGGAGTCCGATGCTAGTCGGCCGTCTCCGATCTTTCCGGATCGCCCACCGAAGAGGAGTGGACCGTGAGTCCCGGCTGGGTGGCCTCGATCAGCCCCGCCGCCATGCGCACCGCCTCCTTCACGCCCCAGGTCGGCCGCGGGAAGCCGATCTCTGCGGGCTTCACCAGGAGCCTGCCCTCCGGCCGTGGCGAGACCGAGATGGCCAGGTGCTGCACGAAGGTCCCCTCCTGCACCCGCGCCTCCACCAGCCAATCGCCCGCGTCGGCGCGCCGGTAGACCGGACCGAGCTGGACGATCACGCGGGTGCCTCGGTGGACCGTCTCCCGGATGCAGGATTCGAGACGCGTGGGGAGCGGGGGGCCGGTGAGCAGTCCCTCGAACATGACATTGGGCATGGTGTCCGGTTTCTCCATGTGCGCGGGCTCGGGGCCGCCGTAACCCTCGCGCCGCCAGACGAAGTAGTGGATGGGCGAACCCGCCGCGACGCCCTTGCGCTCGTACTTCGTGCGCGTGCGGCCGGGCAGCTCCGCCACCCGGGTCGCGCCCAGCGCGGGGGCCAGGGCGCTCTGCCCCTCCAGCACCCCGGCGATCCACTCCGCGTAGTCGGCGTGATCGGTGACGATGGTGACCTCGCCGCCGGGAACGAGTCGGCGGGCGAGAAGGTCCAGGAAGGCGGGCTGGACGAGCCGCCTCCCGTAGTGGCGCTTCTTGGGCCAGGGATCGGGATGATTGATGAAGACGCGCTCGAGCGAGCCGGGAGGGAAGAGCTCCTCGAGGAGGAAGGCGCCGTTCCCCTGCACCGCGCGCAGGTTGCCGAGGCCGCTTGCCTCGGCGCGCTTCACCACCCGCTGCACGGAGGCCCAGGAGATCTCGATCCCCACCCAGTCGAGGCCGGGCTCTTGCGAGGCGAGCCTCTCCAGGAACTCCCCGTTCCCGAAGCCCACCTCCAGGCCGAGAGGAGCCCTCCGCCCGAAGATCCGGGGCCAGTCGATGGGCCAGTCGAGCCGGGTCCAGGGGACGAGGAAGCGTTCGACGGAGGAGCTCAGGGCGGGAGCGGACATGAAGGCCTTCGAGGAC
>CAZWKH010000252.1:0-3742 GCA_964633885.1 uncultured bacterium
CTACGCGAGGCCTCTCATCGAGGGGCTCAAGAACGAGGTGGTGGTGAAGGACGCCCGCATCCGGGAGCTGATCCCCTTCACGCCGCTGCGCTACGAGGAGGCGGTGCGGGTGGCGCTGGAGCGTGAGAGCCGCCGCGAGGTGGAGACGCGGTGGACGGAGGCGTCCCTCTCCGCCGGTGCGCAGCGGGAAAGGCCGGTGGGGCCGGAGATCCTGGACCGGCGCACCATCGTCTGCGCGGCGCCCCCCGAGGCCGCCTGGCGCGCGGTGTCGGGCATCGGCGGGCGGCGCGGCTGGTACGCCTTCAACCGGCTCTGGGCCGCGCGGGGGCTCGTGGACCGCATGGTGGGCGGGGTGGGGATGCGCCGAGGCCGCCGCGACCCCGACGAGCTGCGCGGCGGCGACGCGCTCGACTTCTGGCGCGTGGAGTCGGTGCGGCCCGGAGAGGAGCTGGTGCTGCGGGCGGAGATGAAGGTGCCCGGCGAGGCCTGGCTTGAGTTCCGGGTGGCGCCGGAGGGGGCGGGGGCGCGCATCGAGCAGATCGCGCGGTTCCGGCCCATGCCCTTCTGGGGGCGGGCCTACTGGTACGCGCTGCTTCCCATGCACGGGATCGTGTTCCGGGGGATGCTGCGGGCGATCGCGCGGCGGGCGGAGCAGTCGGGCCGCTGACGCGGCATCGGCGCGCCCGCTAGAACGCCGCGCGCAGCAACGCCACGCGGTACCCCCCGCCCTGCCCCGCTTGCGCGTAGACGATCGGAGGGTGCAGCGTCATCGCTTCGCCCAGGTCCTCCCCCGAGCGGTCGCGGGTCCAGGCGATGCCCGCTCCGATCCCGGCCAGCCCCGTGAGCGCGGGGATCCCGAACACCAGGCCCTCGTCCTCGGACCGCACCACGAGGTCCAGCCCGAAGCCGAAGGCAGTGCCGAGGAGTCCGGCGAGGCTCACGAGATGGACCCGCGAGGCGGGCGTGTCGTTACCGAGGCACCAAAGGATGCCCCCGGTGAGCCCCGCCGCGGCGCCGCCCAGGAGGAGGCCCGAAGTGGTCTCTCCTTCTGCATCCGCGATGAGCCCGGCGAGGAGGCCGTACCAGCCGCCCCAGTAGGTCGCGTGATGGAGCAGCGCCGCCTGCCCCTCGCTCACCTGCGCGTCCTCGGTGATCCTGGCGGCGGCGAGGATCGAGAGCAGCCCCCCGGCGGCGCCCAGTAACACCACCTCCCGCCCCTCCGCGTCGCCGATCGCCGCCCATCCGATGGCCTCTCCGGTTCCGAAGTTGCCGGCCAGCGCCAGCGCGTCGGCGCGCCCCCGCGTGACCCGCTGCGCGCGGTCGAAGCGATGGGCGGCATACACGCCGAGCGGCCCTGCGGCCATGACCGACAGGCCGATGACGGTGGGATCCTCGGAGCCCAGCCCCACCGGGATCGCAACACCCGACCAGATCCCGTAGGTGCCGCCGTAGACCATGAGCCGCACCCGTCCGGAGCGCTCCACCGCCCGCGGCTCGCGGGCGACGGCCAGCGGCGCCAGCCAGATCTCCCGCGGCGCGGTATCCAGAAGGAACCCCACCGGGTTGCTCTCCGGGTCCTGGAAGAAGAGCCCGACGAGGACGCTGTCCGCTCCCATCACTTCCTGGCAGGGAATGCGCAACCCGTCCAGCCGCGCGCGGGCCTCGGCGAGATCCGCCGTGGGGAGCAGAAGGCGCAGGGCCCCGCCCTCCTCGTCCCCCCTTGCGGGCTGCAGGATGAGGTCCATGCCCCCCGCGTCGAAGACGATCCGGCCCGAGGCGGGATTCTCTGCGATCACGCGCAGGCCGAGGCCCGTGCGGTAGAAATCCGCGAGGCGCCGCGCGTCGCGGGCCTGGAGGAGCACCTGCGCGCCCACGGAGACCGGAGCGGCGAACCCCGCCGCGAGGATCAGGATCGCCGTGCGGAGAACTCGCATTCGCATCCGGCTCATGGTCACCACCTCCAGGCCGCGCGGAACCATGCCGTGGGGTGGGTCGCATCGGCCCCCTCGACATGGTCCTCGTCGGCCAGAAGCTCGAGTCCCGCCGCGCCCTCCAGGAACAGGTTGTCGCGGGGCGCGTAGCGCGCCCCCGCCTCGAATCCGGCCCGCCGTTCGATCACCCCCGCCATCTCGCGTCCTGAGGCATCGCCCAGGGTCTGGCAGTCCGTCCCGAAGGGGTTGTCGGTCTCCTGCCAGAGGTAGCACCAGGGCCGCCCGTCGTTCCCCTCGCCCCTGCGGGTGAGGAACCCATGGGCGGTGACCGTCCAGGCGAGGTCGAGATCCAGGTCCGCCCAGGCGTTGAGATCGGCCAGGTCGGGCCCTAGCGGATACCCGAGCGGCTGGCCCGCGTGGTAGAAGTCGCGCCCGTAGAACACGGAGTAGGTGTAGTTGTAGACGCGGGTGTACTCCGCCTGGAGCGTGAGCCGCCGCCGCCCCTCCAGGACCCGCGTGCCGCCGAGCTGATACGCGAGCCTCGTCGGACCCTCGCCCGAGGTCTTGAAGTCGTCCACCAGGAGCTCGCCGTAGACCGCCCAGCCCGGCGCAAAGGTCCAGTGCAGATCCACCGCCGGCATGTAGTTGCTGCGAAAGAGCGAGTCGCGGTCCGCGGTCTCGGCACCCTCCGCGGTGAGGAGCCGTTCGACCGCCGCGTAGGGGGCGATGTTGACCAGGTAGAGCGGCTCGGGGGCGCCGCCGTCGTACCGTACTCCTTCGCCGACGCCTAATCTCAGGCCCCGGCCCAGGTTGAACTCCACCCGGTGGAAGGCGACGAAGCGGCCCTCGGCCTGCGAGAGCCATCCGTGGATCGCGGTCCCGGTGATGAAGGTGCCGAGGTGCGCGCGGTAGCCCACCTGTCCGAAGGGCTGCGCCCCGCCGCCCAGGAGGAGGCCGCCGCTCCTTCCCGGCCCCCAGCGGTTGCTCTCGCGCCCGCCCCAGACCTCCCAGGACTTGCCATGCCAGTCGAAGGCGAAGCGCGGGGTCCAGAGCTGGATGTCGGTGTCCCCGAAGACCGGATCGCCGAATCGGCGCGCGTCCTCGACCTCGGTCACCACAAACTCGCCGTTCAGGCTCACGCCGGGCGGGTTCCAGAAATGGCCGCGGAACCCCACAAGGCTCCGCCGTCCGATCTCCGGTCTGCTTCCTTCCGCGAAGGCCCCCCCGAGGGTGACGAGGCCGTTGAAGGTGACCAGCGCGTCTTGCGGCCCCAGGGTGATCCAGGGCCGCGTGTCCTCGTAGTCGTAGCGAAGCCCCATCCGGCGGCCTTCCCAGGCCAGCTCGCGGGCGAGCCGGGAGAGGCCGATGGAGCGCTTGCCGGCGGCCAGGGCCTCGGCCACCCGCGCGGCGATGAGAGCGCGGGGCAGGGGACGCGAGGTGAAGGTGAGCCCATCCAGGTTCCCCGCAGCGATCTGCCGGTCGATCTCGTCGTACACCCAGGAGCCGACGGGCTCCGCCACGAAGGGGTAGGGGACCGTCGCCGACCGCGCCTCTGCGCCCCAGTGCCTCGGCTCGCCGCCGGCTTCGCCCTGCGCTGCGCGCGCCGCTCGCGGGTGCCCCGCCCAGGCCGCGGCCGCGGCGAGGATCGCGCAGGAGACTAGAATCGCCGCGCTGCGGCGCCCCCGGGCCCTCATGAGAGACCCTCCGTGTCGAGCTTCGCCTTGGCCATGCGTCCCACCTTGGTCTTGGGACTTTTCTTCACCACGCCCTTGAGCAGGCGGAACAGCACGTCGTCTACGCCCTGGCCGCCG
>CAZWKH010000253.1:0-3740 GCA_964633885.1 uncultured bacterium
TCACTCTGCCATAGCGTCGACTGGAGTGCGTGGCTGCCCGGCGCTGCCGGGCAGCCTGAGCGCTCAGCGCGAACGACCAGCGTGCATACCATGAACCGTCCTACGACGCGCCGCGCCCGCCGGGCCGCCGAGGCAGGCTTCAGCCTCCTCGAGGTCATGATCGCGGCCGTCATCCTCATCCTGGTCTTCTGGGGCCTGGCGCAGTTCTACACCCGCGGCCGGGTCCAGGTGGACTTCGAGGAGGACCGCCGCAAGGCCACCGCCGTCGGCCAGAAGCGGCTGGAGGAGGCGCGCCGCTGGACCTACGGCTATCTGGAGTCCCTGTCCGGAGTGGTGGTGGACACCGCCATGACCGTGGACGGCCAGGACTATGAGGTCTCCCTGGCGGTGAACCCGCCGGACGAGCCGCCCCCGCCCAACGACGACATCCTGGTCGTCAAGGTGGGGGTCATCTGGGACCGTTGGCCGGACATGGACGCGGCCAGGGCGGTACCGGACACCCTGCGGATCACGACCCTGGTGGGGAGGCGCTTCCCATGAGAGCTTCCCGGCACCCGCGGGTCTTGGGGCCCGGCCCCCGCGCCCCCGGATACACCATGGTCGAGCTGATGATCGCGCTCTTCCTGGCCCTCCTGGTGGCCCTGGCCGCCGGCGCGATCGTGCTCACCAACCAGGCCTCCTTCCGCCGGGGCCGTGAGAAGATCGAGCTCCAGCAGGAGACCACCCGGGCCGTGGAGCAGATCGCCCGGGATGTCCGGCGGGCGCGCTGGATGGCCTACGACGCGGGGCATCCGGACGAGCTTGCGCTTCTGGACGCGGACGGCACGGAGTTCCGGGTCTACGAGCTGGGCGAGGTGGATGGCGTGGCCCATGTGCTCCAGAACGGGGCGCCGCTGGCGGAGCAGGAATGCACCGCGCTCGCCTTTGCCATCAACGCCGACACCACCGCAGTGGACATCCTGCTCGAGCTGCAGGACCCCGCGGAGAATCGCGTCAGGGTGGAGAGCACTGCCGCCATTCGCAATCGCAATTTCCCGGGCGCGGCGCCTCCGTGATCGCCGCCCCGGAAGCCCGGAGGAGGAAACCAATCATGAGCACACACCGCGGGACCCTTGGGCCGCCCGCCGGCGACCAGCGCGGCTTCGCCCTGTTCACGGTGATCGTCTTCGCCTTCCTGATCCTCATCACCGGGATGGCCTTCTTCGCCATGGCCTCCTACGAGACCAAGGCCGCCATCTACCGCGAGGACTCCTCCGAAGCCTTCTACCTGGCCGACGCCGGGATCGAGCTGGCCCGCTCGGAGATCCTGAACGAGGGCACCTGGCGCGGGCCCGTGCCGGAGACCGCCCTCGGCGCCGGCACCTTCACGGTCCAGGTCGTGGACAGCATCTACCCCGCCACCGGCGACTCCGCGATCCATGTCTACTCCGAAGGCCATGTCCGGCGCTCGGACCGCGCCGTGGAGGCCTGGCTGGATGCCGTGCCGCCGGAATACGCCCTGGCCCTCCTGGTCATGGAAGACATCTTTGTCAGGGGGAACCTCTGCGTGGAGGGCCATCTCCACGCCAACGGCGACGCCGACTTCGGCCCGGCCGATGTCATGCTGACCTGCGACGGCACCTACAGCGAGAACTTCGTCATCCTGCCCCCGGCCATCTACACGGAGCCCGAGTACTACCCCAATTCCACCTACTACTATGTGCGGGGCCTCTATGTCCCCGGGAGCACCGAGAAGAAGAAGAGCAAGGCCGACCTGATCGAGGCCCGCATCTTCGACCGCTACGACAACGACATCACCGAGAGCATGCCCTTCATCATCTCAGCCGAAACGAATCTCCTGGACTACGACCTGGACAGCGCCACCTTCATCTTCGATCTGGACGGGAACATCTCCGGGGTGCCGACCGTGGACTACCTCTTTGGCGACAACTCCCCCTACTTCGCGCTGGACACTGCAGCCGGGCACACCTCCGTGGTGGTCAACTTCGGCACCTACCTGGGTAGCACCCCCACGCGCTCCAGGATCGAGCTCAAGTCCACCGACGCCAGCGGCTCGGTGCGGGCCACTCTCATCAACTCCCGCTACATCGGCACCCCCGGCGGGGATCGCCTGGACTGGAGGAACTGGGACGGCGGGATGACCTACCTGGCCACCAAGCTCACCTTCGAGCCGCGCAGCGGGATCGCGCTCATCACCCACTACTTGGACCAGGCCAACGCGTTGGTCCAGATCGGCACGGAGGCCAACCCGGCGCTTCTCTATGTCACCCGGGATGTGGACGATGTGCAGGGCCAGCTCACCGTGACCGGCTCGGTGGTGGTCCTGGGCAACTGGATCAACCAGGGCGGCCCCGGGGTCTCGTGGAATCCCGGCTTCATCCCCCTCTTGCCGCCCTTCCTGGAGGGGTTCCCCTTCGGCGGCGTTTCGGGCATCACGGAGCTGCTCGACTGGCGCGAGGTGGCGGTCCGATAGCGAGTCGTCGTAACATCCCCTGTCGCCCCGCGAGGGCGGCAGCCAAGGAGGGGGCTTGCTGTCGCGTCGTACCGTGACCACGGGGATCGACCTCGGCCGCCATATGGTGAAGCTCGCCCGCGTCGAACTCACGGGCGCGGCGCCCGTCCTCACCCATTGGGGGCTGGAGGGGGTGGAGCGCGACCACCCCAACCGCAAGGCCGCCCGCGCAGCCGCTCTGTCGGCCCTGCTGCGCCGCCTCGGCCTCAAGACCCGCCATCTCGGTTCCGTCTATTCCGCCGTCGGCGGCCGTGAGGTCTGCGTGCGCCAGGTGGATCTGCCGCCCCTCTCCCCGGAGGAGCTGCGGCTTGCGCTCCCCTTCGAGGCGCGCAAGCACCTGCCGCTGGAGAGCCTCGGGGATCCCTGCCTGGACTTCCAGATCCTGGGTGACGCGGCGCCGGCGGAGGCCGGGGGGCCCCCCGGACGAGAGGTGCTCATGGTGGCCGCTCCGCGCGCGCGCCGTGACGAGACCCTCAAGATTCTGGCATCCGTGGGGATCGATCCCCTCGGCCTGGGAGCCGAGCCCCTCCCTCTGGTGAACGCCGTTCTGGCCGCTTACCCGCTGGAGGAGGGCAACGGAGCAAGGGTCATGCTCGACCTGGGGGCCGAATCGAGCGTTCTTGCCGCGGTGGGGCCGGACGGCGGACTCTATGTGCGCGTGATGGAGTTCGCCTGCGGGGAACCGGCGGGGCAGCCTCTCGACGACTGCCTGCGCAACCTGGTGTTCGAGCTGGAGGAGACCTTCCGTTTTCTCTCCGTCCGCCAGCGCATGCGCCGGATCGCGCGGATCCATCTCTGCGGAGGCGGCGCGCTGATCCATGGGCTTCGCGACAGCCTGGCCTCCGCCCTGGGGATGGAGCTCGTCCTGACCGATCCCCTGGCCGGATTCCAGGTCCAGGGAACCCCTCCCACGCCCGAAGACCGCGTCCGGCTGGTGAGCGCGATCGGGCTGGCGACATGGTGAGGCGCGGGTGAAGTACCAGGTCAACCTCTATCCGGAGCGGGTCCAGCGGGCGGTCGAGGTGCGGCGCGGCATCCTGCGCGGATCGGTCCTTGGGGTGACCATCGGGGTGGAACTGCTTCTCCTGGGCCTTCTGCTCATCTCGGGGTTCGAGCTGCGCTCCCGCGCGGCGGAGGCGCGGGTCGCGATCGCTGTCCTGGAGGCCCGCGCCGCGGAGGCTCCCGAAACGGCCGAGGTGCGCCTCGCGCGGCAGCTGGTGCAGGCCCG
>CAZWKH010000254.1:0-3713 GCA_964633885.1 uncultured bacterium
ACAGGGGGATTCCAGGCCTTCATCCCGCTCGCCTTCCACAACGAGAACAACCGGCTGCGCAAGCTGGACCCGCCCACCGGCCTGGACGACCTCATGAACCTGGCCGTGGGACGCCTGCTGCTGGACAACATTCCCCACATCAAGGCCTACTGGCCCATGCACACGCCCAAGCTGGCCCAGGCGGCTCTCTGGATGGGTGTGGACGATGTGGACGGCACTGTCGTGGAGGAGCACATCTACCACATGGCCGGGGCGACGACCGATCAGGCCATGTCGGTGGAGGAGATCGTGGACCTCATCCGCGCCGCCGGGCGGGAGCCCATCGAGCGCGACGCGCTCTACGCGACGGTGCGGGAGTATCCCCGCTGATGCGGATCGGGCTGGTCCGCTACGCGAACACCCTGCCCCTGTCCGTGGGCCTGGAGCGCCACCTGCCGGGGGCGCGGATCCTGCGGGACACCCCGGCGGCCATCGCGGCGGGTCTCACCGAGGGCGTGCTGGATGTGGGGATCGTCCCCGTGGCCGCCCTCGCCGCCCACCCGGAGTGGCACGCGGTGGAGGATCTGGGGATCGCTTCGGATGGACCGGTGCTCTCCGTGCTGCTTCTGGGCGGGAAGCCGGTGGAGGAGGCGCGGAGCCTGGTGACCGATCCCGCGTCGCGCACATCCAATGTTCTTGCGCGTCTCTGGCTGCGCGAGCGCCTGGGCCGTGAGCCGGAGGTGGCCCCCGGCGCCGGGACCGTGGAGGAGCGGATCGGGCAGGGCGACCTCGCGGTGGTCATCGGCGACGACGCGCTCTACTGGCGCGGGCGCGCCCTGGAGCGGGTGGACCTGGGCGGGGCGTGGCGCTCCTGGACAGGGCTTCCCTTCGTGTTCGCCCTCTGGGCGGGACCGGGAGCGGATGCTCCGGGCCTGGCGGAGGGGCTCCACGCCTGCCACGCGGAGAACGCGCAGCGACTCGATCTCCTGGCCCGGGAGGCCGCTCCCGGGGATCCCGCGCGGCAGGCGCTCCTCGAATCCTATCTGCGCCACCATGTCCGCCATCGCCTCGGCGAGCGCGAGCGGCGAGGACTCGAAACCTTCCTGACCCTGGGGCGCGAGGCCGGTGTTCTGCCCGGCGCCCCGGCGAGGAGCAGCCATGCCGGCAACGGTTGAGACCTTTCTCCGCGATCCCGCCCTTGAGCAGCGCATCGTGAGCGGCGGACGCATCTCCCCGGAGGAAGCCCTCCTGCTCCACGACCAGGCCGAGCTGGGCTGGCTCGGGGCGCTGGCCCACGACATGCGTCTGCGGCTCAACCCGGATCCCCGGGTGACCTACAACATCGATCGCAACATCAACTACAGCAATGTCTGCACCGCCCGCTGCCGCTTCTGCGCCTTCTACGCTCCGGAGACCTCGCCCCACGGCTATGTCCTGTCGTGGGAGGAGCTGGCGCAGAAGATCCGCGAGCTGCGCGCGATCGGCGGGAACCAGGTGCTGCTCCAGGGTGGATTGCACCCCGACTACCGCGTCGCCTGGTACGAGGGCATGCTGCGCCGCATCAAGGCCGAGTTCCCTGGCCTCTGGCTTCACGCCTTCAGCGCGCCGGAGGTCGTCCACATCGCGCGGCTCTCCGCATTGAGCGTCGGCGAGACCCTCGCCCGGCTCAAGGACGCGGGGCTGGACTCCATTCCCGGCGGCGGAGCGGAGATCCTCGCCGCGCCGGTGCGGGGCGAGATCGCGGTGGGCAAGTGCGACGGGGAGGAGTGGATCGAGGTGCACCGCCAGGCGCACCGGCTCGGGCTGCCCACCACCGCGACCATGATGTTCGGGAGCATCGAGACCGCGCGGGACCGCATCGAGCACCTGCGCATGCTGCGCGACCTCCAGGACGAGACCGGGGGGTTCACCGCCTTCATCTGCTGGCCCTTCCAGCCCGACCACACCGCGCTCAAGAAGAGGGTCCCGCGGCCCGCCACCGCGGTCGAGTATCTGCGGATGACCGCCGTGGCGCGCCTCTTCCTCGACAACTTCCCCCATGTCCAGTCCTCCTGGGTGACCATGGGGGAGAAGATCGGCCAGCTCGCCCTGTTCTACGGCGCGGACGACTTCGGAAGCGTGATGATGGAGGAGAATGTCGTCTCCGCGGCGGGAACCATCTACAACCTGGACGAGGAGAAGATCCGCCGCTGCGTGGAGCGCGCGGGGTTCACCCCCGTCCGCCGGGGGATGCGCTACGACCTGCTCGAAGGGGCCGTCGCCTAGAGCCATGGACGCCGCCGAGCCCTCCGCCCGCGGTCTGGGGGAGAGGATCCTCCTCTTCGGGCACATGATCCGCTTCTCCCACTCCGTCTTCGCGCTGCCCTTCGCACTCTCCGGCGCCCTCTTCGCCGTGCACCGCGAGGGAGCCTGGCCCGAGGCGCGGGTGTGGTTCTGGGTGATCCTGGCCATGGTGGGCGCCCGCTCGGCCGCCATGGCCTTCAACCGGATCGCAGATGCGCGCATCGACGCCGTGAACCCGCGCACGCAACACCGCGAGATCCCGCGCGGCGCGCTGAGCCTCGCTACCGCATGGACCTTCACCGCCGTCGCGGCAGCGGGCTTCGTCTTCGCCGCCGCCATGCTGAACCGGCTCGCCTTCGTCCTGTCGCCGGCGGCGCTGGCCATCGTTCTCGGCTACTCCTACACCAAGCGCTTCACCTGGGCGAGCCATCTCTTCCTGGGGCTGTCGCTGGCTGTGGCGCCCGTCGGCGGTTGGGTCGCGGTGACCGGCCGTCTCGAGGCGGCGCCCTTTCTCCTCGCCCTGGGCGTGCTCTGCTGGTCGGCCGCCTTCGATGTCTTCTACGCGCTCCAGGACATCGCGTTCGACCGGGCGCATGGGCTTCGGAGCATTCCCGCCCGGTTCGGCGTGAGGGGGGCGATCGCGACGGCACGGGTGCTGCATCTGGCCGCCCTGGCCGCCCTGGCGGGGCTGGGTCCGCTGCTCGCCCTCTCCGCCTGGTACTACGCCGGGCTCGCGGCGATCGCCGCGATCCTGGTCTACGAGCATCGTCTGGTCCGGCCCGATGATCTGAGCCGCGTCGACCGGGCCTTCTTCGACATGAATGCCGTGATCGGCGTGGTCTATCTCTGCGCCGCGGCGGCGGGGGTGATGTTGTGAACGGACCCTCCAAGCGCATCGTCCTGGCTGTGACCGGAGCGAGCGGCGCCATCTACGCGGAGCGGCTGCTCAAGGCCCTCCTCGAGGACGGCCACGGCGTGGACCTCGTCCTGTCGGAGTACGGCGCACGACTCCTCAAGGAGGAACGCGGCCTTGCGGGAGAGCCGCGCCGGCTGGTGGAGGAGCTCTGCGCGCGTCACGGCATCGCGTTGCGCGAGGGGCAGGTCGCCGCCCATGGGAACCGCGACCTGGGGGCGAGCATCTCGAGCGGCTCCTTTCCGGTGCACGGCATGGCCATCTGCCCGGCGAGCATGCGCACGGTCGGAGCGGTGGCGGCGGGACTCGGCGGCACGCTGGTGGATCGCGCAGCCATGGTGACGCTCAAGGAACGCCGGCCGCTGGTCGTGGTCCCACGCGAGACGCCGCTCAGCCGCATCCATCTGGAAAACCTGCTGCGTCTGCACGACGCGGGGGCGATCGTCCTCCCCGCGGATCCGGCCTTCTATCAGAAACCCCGCTCGATGGAGGACCTCGGCGATTTCATCGCGGCGCGGGTGATGGAGCAGCTCGGCAT
>CAZWKH010000255.1:0-3669 GCA_964633885.1 uncultured bacterium
AACATCACCTCGCGGGCGCAGACCCGCCCCGGCCCGTCGATGCGGCGCAGCAGCGTCTGCGACACCACCACCTTCAGGGTGAGCGACAGGCGGGTGCGGATCTCCGCCTGGTGTTCCAGCGGGAACACATCGATGATCCGGTTGATGGTCTTGGCCGCGGACTGGGTGGACAGCGTCGAGATCACGATGTTCCCCGTCTCCGCGGCGGTGAGGGCGATCTCCATCGTGTCCCTGTCGCGCATCTCTCCCACGAAGATGATGTGCGGCATCTGGCGGAGCGCGGCCTTGAGACCCCGCGGGTAGGACATGGTGTCGAAGCCCATCTCGCGCTGGTCGATCAGGCACACCTTGCTGCGGAACATGAACTCGATGGGGTCCTCGATGGTGATGATGTGCTTGGGGACCCCGTGGGCGGTGTTCAGGTACTCGATGTAGGAGGCTATGGTGGTCGACTTGCCCGCTCCCGTCGGCCCCGTGACGAGCAGGAGGCCGTGCGGGACATTCACCATCTGCATCAGCACGCGCTCGGAGAGGCCGATGGCGTCGTAGGAGGGGATGTCCAGCGGCACCAGCCGCAGCACCGCCGCCACCGTTCCGCGCTGCTGGTAGACGCTCACGCGGAACCGGGCCAGGTCCGGCACGTGGTAGCCGACATCCAGCTCCCGCTCCATCTCGAAGTGCTTGCGCTGCTCCATGGTCAGGAACTGGTAGACCAGGTTCTGGGTCTCGCTCCCGCTCAGGATCCAGTCCGGATCGAGCGGGTGGAGCGCGCCGTGGATGTGGAAGGTGATGGGCGCCCCCGCGGAGATGAGGACGTCGCTCGCGCTCCGGTCCACGGATTCACGGAGGATTTCCATCACATCCATGGCGGGTTACCTCTGATCGCGGATGATGGTGGGGGTGACCTCGATGAGGAGGTCGGTCTGGGTCGTCTCCACCCGGTAGTGGCGGAAGAGGTAGCCCAGGACCGGGATGTCGCCCAAGAGCGGGACCTTCTTCACCGTCTCCTTGGACTCCTCGTTCAGGAGGCCGCCCAGGTAGAACTTCTGGCCGTCCCGCACGCGCACCACCGAGGTCGCGCGGCGGGTGGAGGTCTGCGGCAGGTCGTCGTTGGGGCCCACGAAGGCCACGATGGTGGACACCTCCGGGCTCACGAAGCTGGTGATGAACCCGTCCTCGGAGATGCGCGGGGTGATGTTGAGCTTCACGCCGACATCGATCTTCTCCAGTTGCACGCTCTGGAACGCGCCGCCCTGCACCCCCTGGGACTGGAGGCTCGTGATGACCACCGGCACCGTCTGGCCGATGAAGATCTCCGCGGGCTGGTTGTCCATGGTGCTGATCTTGGAGTTGGCCAGGAGCTTGGCCGTGCCGTCGCTGACCAGGGCGTCGAGGGTCACCTCGAAGGCCTCCACCTGCCGGTACCAGTCGTCCGATTCACCGTACTTCGTGTAGGGGAGCTCGCGGGGGGCGGTGTCGTTGTTGGAGGAGACCGGGTTTCCCTCGGTGACGACCTGCGTCCACTTGGTGATCTTCTCCCAGTCGACGCCCAGTTCCTTGAGCGCGGTGGTGTTCACCTCGACGAGGCGCGCCTCGATCATGACCTGGGCGGGCTTGGAGTCGAGCTGGCGGACGATGCCGTCGATCTCCTCGATGATGGACTGCGGGGCCTTCACGATGAGCCGGTTGCCGGAGCCGTAGGAGCGCATGTCCTTCGACACCACGGCCAGGGCCTCGGTCACCTCGTCCGCGTTGGCGTACTGCAGCTCGAAGACGCGGGTGGTGAGGCCGGTTTGGGTGGCGAGGCGGTTCGGGTCTGCGACGAGGATGGAGTTGCCCACCCTCTCGTAGCCCAGGCCCGCGGCGCGCACCACGAGGTTCAGCGCCTCGATGAAGGGCGTGTTGGTCAGGTGGATGCTGATGGTGCGGGCCTGCACCTCGGGGCTGGTCACGATGTTGAGCCGGCTGCGGTCGGCCAGGATCTCGAGCACCGTGACCACCGGCGTGTTGTCGGCGTCGAGGCTGATGATCTCGCTCGGCGCGGCCTCGGCGGGGACATTCCCCTGGGCGAGGACGGGCGCGGCCGTCGCGAGCAGCAAGACGATCACCAGGCCCGCGAACCGGCCCGCGCTGCAGAGTCCCGGCTTCATGGCTCTCACTGCTGTCTCCTTACGGTAAGGGTTTCCGTGATTCCATCCTTGACCACGACCACGGCGCTCCGGTCGATGGAGACGACGGTCCATCCCTCGAAGGACTGCCCCACCTTCAGGCGACCGGAGAGACCCGCCTGCGAGGAGAGCTGCACCTCCGGGTTCACCTGATCCACCAGGACGAGGCGCACCTCGGGCGGAAGATCGGGCGCCGCCGTGGCGGGACCGCGCGCCGCAGGGGCGGCCGTTCTCGGCGGAAGGTGAAAGGGGTCGCGGGGGGGTTGCCTCGACTCGGCGAGTGCGGCGTCCCGAACCCGCGCCCGTTCCACCGCGGAGGCCCCGGCTCCGGCGGAAGTCGCCTTCCTGGCGGCCTGAGGGGAGAGCACAAGATCCACCGCAGCCCAGGAACGCAAAGCCAGGTAGCAGCCGGCAGCCAGCAGGAGCAGGGCGGCGAGGGTAACGCCTCCACTCTGGCTCACGCGTCGGCCGCTCACGGCTCACCTCCCGGTTCGAAACCCAGCACCGAGACATCCAGGCTCGCGGTCACCTTCGGATCGTCGATGCCCGTGGCCATGGTGAACGAGTCCACCAGGACCAGGGGCTTCGCCAGCTCCAGGGCCTTCAGGAAGCGCAGCTGCTGGGCAAAGCTGCCCTGGACCGACATGAAATAGGTCGTGCGGGTAAAGGGGGGAAGGCTCTCCCGCTGCCCGAGCCGCAGGTCCAGCCGGCGCAAACCCGACTGGATGCGGATCCGCTCCAGCATGGGGAGGGGGTCGGCGTCCCGGTAGGCATCCAGCCAGCCCGGCGAGCCCCCCGTCCCCCGTGATACATACTCCGCCAGGGAGGAGGCTTCAAGCCGCTTTCGGTCGGCCGCCGCCGCGGCCTGCTCCGCGGCGTCCCGCCGCTCGAGAAGCGTCCTGAGCTCCCGTTCCTGCGGCCGCAGCCAGAGCAGGTCCACGCCCAGCGCCGCCAGAAGGATCGCCCCGGCCAGGGCCAGCTCGGGTCGCGTCCCCATCCCGAAGCGCCTCATGGCCCCACCTCCGGCTGGGAGGTCTTCTTTGTCGCGGCCCGGCGCAGGACCACCTGGAAGTCCTGGCGGTCCCTTCCGCCGGCCGTGCCGAGATCCACGAGGGGGAACTGCCGGGTCACCGCCGCGCTGT
Source organism: uncultured bacterium (assembly GCA_964633885.1). Taxonomy (GTDB): domain Bacteria; phylum Eisenbacteria; class RBG-16-71-46; order JABDJR01; family JABDJR01; genus CAVXKA01. Next base: position 3,311 of record CAZWKH010000255.1, read on the forward strand.
CACGCAGCGCTTGCATGAAGGCGATGACCGGTCCCAGGTCGCCGGACCCGCCGAGGCTCCTGCCCACCAGGTCCATCCCCTCGAGGCTCCCCCGCCCGCGGCCGCTGCCCGCATCGATGCGGGCCAGGACGAGATTGCCGGGCAGGGTGCGCGCGACGGTCTCCAGGGTGGCGGACCAATCGACCCGCGCGAGGCGAGCCTGCACCAGCTGCCGCGCGAGGCGCACCTCGGCCGTTTCGGGGGCCTCCGCGGCGCGGGCCTCCAGGACCGCGATCGCGGCCCGCGCCTCCCCTGCGCGGGAGCGCAGCTCGAAACCGGAGATGAGCAGAAGGCCCAGGAGAAGCAGTTCCACCCCGATG
>CAZWKH010000256.1:0-3657 GCA_964633885.1 uncultured bacterium
GCGAGTTTCCGGCTCTCGCCACCTACGCCCAGGGGTTCCCCACCAACATCACCTTCTCGGAGGGGATCGGGTTCCTGACCAAGAGCGATCCGAAGGCGAACCCGGCCTTCATGGTGACCGCGCACGAGGCCGCGCACCAGTGGTGGGGGAACATCCTTTCCCCCGGCGAGGGGCCCGGTGGCAACATCCTCTCCGAGGGCATGGCCCATTTCTCGACCATGCTTCTTATCGGCCAGGTGAAGGGGGAGCACGCCCGGCGCGAGTTCGCCAGGCGGATCGAGTCGTGCTACGGCGACAACCGGCAGGCGGACTCGGAACGGCCCCTCGTCAAAACCGACGGCTCCCGCGCCGGCGACGACACGGTCATGTACGACAAGGGCGGCTGGGTGTTCTGGATGCTCCTGAACCACATGGGGCGGGAGAACGCGCTCGCCGCGTGCAGCGAGTTCATCCGGACTTACAGGGACACCGCGGACCACCCCGTGCTCCAGGACTTCATCGCGACGGCGCGGCCCCACGCCCCGGATTCCTCCGCCTACGACGCCTTCGTGCGGCAATGGTTCTTCGAGAAGGTGGTGCCCGAGTACCGGGTGAAGGACGCGAAGCGCGCCGAGATCGCAGGGACCGCTGCCGCCGACACGGCGGGGAAGTCTCTCTGGGAAGTCACGGCCACGATCGAGAACCGCGGGACCGGCCGGATGCCGGTGACTGTGGCGGCAACGGCCGGAGAGGCCTACGACGAGGACGGCAAGGCGAAGGACGACTACCGCGAGGAGCGGCAGACGGTCACCCTGGGGGCGGGGGAGAGGGCAGAGCTCCGCTTCCGCTGCACTTTCAAGCCGGAACGGGTGGTCGTGGACCCCGACATCCTGGTGCTCCAGCTCGAGCGGGACAAGGCGGTGGCGGGGTTGTAGCGACGGTCGGGGGGGGCATGGCCCCGGCGCGCCCCCCCTGCTAGACTGACCCGTCCCTGACCCCAACGAACAGGAACCGATGATCGATCGGAGCCGCCCCCCCATGGACTCGAACGCGAACGCCCTCGGCGCCCACGCGCCCTCCATCCTCGGCGAGCAGGATCTGCACCTCTTCAACGAGGGGACCCATGTCCGCCTCTTCGACCGTCTGGGCGCGCACCTGGTGAGTCATGACGGCACGGCCGGCGTGCACTTCGCCGTCTGGGCTCCGGACGCCGAGGCGGTGTTCGTGATGGGGGAGTTCAACGGCTGGAACCGGCATGGCCATCCGCTCCGCCCCCGCGCCAGCTCCGGCATCTGGGAGGGCTTCATCCCCGGCCTCGGGCAGGGCACGCTCTACAAGTACCACATCGTCTCCCGCCGGCAAGGCTACAAGGTGGACAAGGCGGACCCCTTCGCCTTCCACGCGGAGACCCCGCCCAAGACCGCGTCGGTGGTCTGGGATCTGAACTACGCGTGGAACGACGGACCCTGGCTGGCCCGGCGCGCCCAGGCCAACGGCCACGACGCGCCCGTCTCCATTTACGAGGTGCACCTGGGCTCCTGGCGGCGCACTCCCGAGGGCGACCGGCGGCCGCTCACCTACCGGGAGCTGGCCGAGGTGCTCCCCGAGTATGCGGAGGCGATGGGCTTCACCCATGTGGAGTTCCTGCCCGTGATGGAGCACCCCTTCTACGGATCCTGGGGTTACCAGATCACCGGCTATTTCGCCCCGACCAGCCGCTACGGAACCCCGCAGGACTTCATGTTCCTGGTGGACCGCCTCCACCAGCGGGGCATCGGGGTGATACTCGACTGGGTGCCGTCCCACTTCACCTCCGACGAACATGGGCTGGGCTACTTCGACGGCACGCACCTCTACGAGCATTCGGATCCGCGGCAGGGCTACCACCCCGACTGGGGGAGCCTCATCTTCAACTACGGCCGCAACGAGGTACGCGCGTTCCTGCTCTCGAACGCGATGTTCTGGATGGAGAAGTACCACATCGACGGCCTGCGGGTGGACGCCGTGGCCTCGATGCTCTACCTGGACTACTCGCGCAAGGCCGGCGAGTGGATCCCCAACAAGTACGGCAGCCGGGAAAACCTGGATGCGATCTCGTTCCTGCGCAGGTTCAACCAGGATGTTTACCGCCACTTTCCGGGCACCCAGACCATCGCGGAGGAGTCCACCGACTGGGCGATGGTCTCGCGGCCGACCTATGTGGGTGGCCTCGGGTTCGGCATGAAGTGGGACATGGGGTGGATGCACGACACCCTGGTCTACATGCGCAAGGAGCCCGTCCACCGCCGCTTCCACCACAACCAGCTCACCTTCCGCATGCTCTACGCCTTCACCGAGAACTTCGTGCTCTCGCTCTCCCACGACGAGGTCGTGCACGGCAAGGGCTCGCTCCTCGACAAGATGCCTGGCGACGCCTGGCAGAAGTTCGCGAACCTGCGGCTCCTCTACGGCTACATGTTCTCGCAGGCGGGGAAGAAGCTCCTGTTCATGGGCTGCGAGTTCGGCCAGGGGCGCGAGTGGAACCACGACGAGAGCCTGGACTGGCACCTGCTGGACATTCCCTGGCACGCCGGCGTCCAGCGCTGGGTGCAGGACCTGAACCGCCTCTACCGCTCGCGGCAGGAGCTGCACGGCGGGGACTTCCACCCCTGGGGTTTCGAGTGGATCGACGCCAACGACGCCGACGCGAGCGTGGTGAGCTTCCTGCGCCGCGGCCGGGAGGGCGGGCCCCCGATCCTGGTGGTGGCCAACTTCACTCCGGTGCCTCGGCAGGGATACCGCGTGGGCATCCCCCAGGGAGGTTTCTGGCGCGAGTTGCTGAACAGCGACAGCGCGATCTACGGGGGAAGCGAGATGGGCAATGGGGGAGGGCTCCAGGCAGAGCAGAGCCCCGCCCACGGGCGGCTCTGGTCCCTGTCCCTGACCCTCCCGCCCCTCTCAACCCTCTTTCTGGCACCCGAATAGAGTCCAGTCTCCCGCCCCGGCCGCTGCGGCCGACCCCCCGCCCCGTTCGCCCTCCCGACCCAAACATGATCAAAAATGTCTTGATTGCCGGTCCGCCCCTGGTCTAGATTGGCGTTCGCTCTGTCAGCCTTTTTTCTGTATATCCACTTAAGGAGCGTCTGTCCCACCGCTCCATCTTCCCAAGTTGAAGGAGGATGCATCATGGCTCGACATTTTGTCCGCTGGCCCCATGTCTGGCGGGCCGCCGGCCTCGCCCTGGCTCTGGCCCACTCCCCGGCCAACGCCCTGGCCGAGTCCGCTCCCTCTGCCGTAATCTGCCCTTCCAGCCTCTCCGTTCCCCTCTCGCTCGATCTGGCCGCCCCCGAGGCGTCGATCGTTCCCGGCGCGACCGTCACCCTCACCGGCACCCTGTTTCCGGGTACGGAGCTGGTTTCCGCCGAGGTCGCGATCTCTTCCGAGGGAGCGGTCGAGCTCCTCGGTCCCGCCACTCTCGTCTCGGGCGCGCTGGCCAACGGCCAGGCCTGGGTCTTCGAGATCCCCGTCCGCTACACCGGCACCGGCCGCGCCGCGGTGTTCGTCCACGCTCTTGGCGACGACGGCACCGGCGGTGAGCTCATGGTGAGAAACGAAGGCCTCTACACGATCTTCCGCAACGGCCGGAAGGTGCTGACCGCACATGCGGCGATTGCGCCGGTGGGTTGGCATGTGTTCGTG
>CAZWKH010000257.1:0-3640 GCA_964633885.1 uncultured bacterium
GCGGACCCGCGCCACGCGGCGCCGGCTGAAGAGATGGATGACGATGGGAAGGGCCGCCGCGGCGATGCCGGTGAGGAACGCGGCGTTCAGGAAGGAAAAGGGCATGTGGAAAAGCCTAGCACAGGGGCGGGGGCGGGCTGCTCGCCGCGGGACCGGAGAGGCCTGCGCCCTGCGCGGCCACTAGAATGTCCAGGCCAATCCCGCCATCACCGCCGCCGCGACCACGCTGCCGAACTCGTCCCGCGGGGATCCGAGATCGGCGAGGCCGGTCACGAAGGCCTCGAGGCGATCCCCCATCTCCCGCTCGTAGATCCCGACGACCCGGGTGGAGCCGTCGTCCAGACCATGGATCCACCTCGCCGTCGCCTGCGCCCGGTCGCGCAAGCGCGGGTGCGTGAGCTGGAACATGAGGTAGTTGCGCCGGAAGAGGACATCGGCGGGATCGGAGCCTCCCGAGGAGGAAAGGAAGCAGGCCTCGATGCGGTCCGCCCTGCACCCGGTCCCGTCGTGAAAGGCCTCCACCACGAGGAAGGCTCCGCTGGAGAAGGTGTAGGTCCCGCCGAGAAGCAGGTCGCCGTCGCCGAAGGTTTCGGCCGCAGCCCCTTCCGCGTGGAGCAGAACGGCGTCGGAGAGGGACCACCCCGCGAAGGCCCCCCGGGTGACGCGGTCGCTCTCCTCTTCGCAGACCGAGAGGATCACGGAGGCGTAGTTCCCCTCACCGATCCAGTCGGCCTTGATCGCATAGCGCCGTGAGAACTCGCGAAAAGTCTCCAGGCGTCCCTGACCCATGTTGGCCAGCGCCGAGACCGCAACGCGGCGACCGGGGATCCAGACCGCCCGGGCGAACTCCATCCCCGGCTCCTCCACCCGCGGGTTGTTCTCGCCGTTGCCGCGGTTGAAGGGGTTGGAGGGGGAGAGCAGATAGGACGGCCCCCATTGCAGGATCTCCCGCCCATAGGAGAGGAAGAGGCCGCCTCCGACCCGCAGCCGCGCCCGCCAGCTCTGGATGAACCAGTCGTCCGTCGTCTCCGTCTCTCCCCGGCGCGGGCCGTCCTCGTAGCGGCTCCAGCGAAGCTCCCCCCGAGGCGCCGCCGAAACATCGAGCCGCCGCACCGCCAGCCCCAGCTCGGGACGCAGGTCGAGACCGGCGGCGTAGCGGGCGAAGCCGAGGGGGTTCCCGAAGTTCAGCTCGGAGGAGACCAGGTCGATGGCGGTGCCGTGGCCCTGGAGCTCCGCGCGCCAAGCGAACCCCGCCCGTGTCTCATCGAGAATGCCCGCCGCAGCGGTCCCCGCCGGGGCGGCTCCCAGGAACAGCACCGCCGCGAGACAGGCCGCGATCCTCATCGGTCCAGCATGTCCACGCTGAAGATGTGGTCGGGGAGCTCGCCGAACACCGGGTTGCGGAAGGAGAGGGTGGTCACATTCTCGGCGATGAGGGCGTCGGTGATGACGATGCTCGAAATGAACAGGCGCCGGCGGCCGTCGCGCTCCGCGACCGGCTCGTACTCCATCCGAGCCGTCTTGATGAGCTTCCCCGAGACCGTGTAGTACTCGCCCTTGACCCCGACTCCGCGGGTCCGGGAGACCCAGTAGCGGATCCGGTCGTAGGTGGTGTTCTTCTCCCTGGCCGCCAGGTCGAACAGCACGCAGGGCTCTCCGTCCACCGGCTCCTCGCCGACGACCGTCGCCGCGTACTCGTCCGCGTAGTTGGTGGCGGCGATGTCGCCGTAGGCGGCCTGTCCCACCAGCCTCTGTCGCCGCGCCACCGGGACGGGCTTGCGCAACCCCGGCTTGGCGAACCACATGTTCCCCGAGACCAGGAGCAGCTTCTGTCCTCTGGACCGCGGCGGCGCCAGGGTCTCGCTCAGGAAGTCGTAGCCTCGCGACCGCACCACCACCGTCATGCCGCTCTCGCGGCCCTTCTCCCGCGAGTCGATGGTGAGCTCCCAGGTCACCCCGCCCCGGTTTCCCCGCGCGCGGTCGGCCTCGCGCAGCATGGCCGTCGGATCGTTCTCGAAGCTCCGGGCCCAGGAGGCGGGCACCGCACGGAGGCAGCAGAGAAAGAGCGCGAGGAGGAGGCCCCGCCTACACATGGCCCAGCGCATCCACGATCCCCTGACGCACCGCTCTGCGCGCCGGCATGGTGGCGGAGACCACGGACAGGGCGATGAGGAACCCGAAGCTCACCCACAGGTAGAGGGGCACGATGTAGATCTCCAGCGGAATCCGTTGGGTGATCATGGGCGGCACCCAGCTGGGCTCTGCGGCACGCACTCCCCACCAGGCGGCCAGGGTGATGAGCAGGCCCACCGCGGATCCCAGAATCCCCAGGGCGGCGCTCTCCGCCGCGAAGAGCCAGACGATGCGATCCCGCCGCATCCCCAGGGCCCGCAGGGTGCCGATCTCGCGCACCCGCTCCATGACCGCCATATTGATGGTGTTGACCACGCTCATCACCGAGATCACGAGGACGATCACGAAGAGAAAGAGGAAGATGATGTCGAACATGTTGCGCACCTTGCGGTACATGGAGGACATCTGCTCCCAGCTGCGGATCTCCATGTCCATGCCCTCCGCGGCCAGCCGCCCGGCCAGGGTCTCGTGGACGGCCTCGGTGCGGCCCGTCCGATGGAGAAGGACCGTGATCCGGTCCGCGCGGGGTGTGGCGAAGAGATCCTGGGCGAACCGCAAAGGGACGATCATCAGCTTGTCGTTGAGCAGCTCGATCGGGCTCTCGAAGATCTGGAAGACCTCCGCGTCCAGGGCATTGATCTGCCCGTCGATGGTGGGGGCCACCGCGACCGCAGAGGATCCGGTCCCCAGCTCCAGCATGGCGGCCAGTCCGCTGCTCAACCCCACGCCGTAGCTCTCGTCGTCCTCCAGGGCCCGGCCCTGGTAAGGGATGAACCGCGCCAGCATCCCGGGCGCCTGGGAGCGGACGACCGCCATGTCGGAAGGGACCCGGCCCGCGGCGATGAAGATGGTGGAGGCCCGTCCGTTGCTGAGAATCCCCGAGACATACAGCTGGGGCGTGGCGAGCAGCACCTCGGGCGTGGCCCGCAGCATCCCCAGGAGGGAGTCGATCTCGGACTCGGTCAGGAGATAGCGCTCGGGGTCGAGCATGCCTTTTTCGAGAAACCCGGCCCGGAAGACCGTGAGATGTCCGTTGCCCTGGTTGTAGATGAAGCTATCGCGCAGGTTGCTGTTGATGTAGCGGGTGAACCCGCCGAAGACATTCACCGCCGCGTAGCCCAGTGCGATGGCGAGCATGGCGTAGAGGGACCGGCGCCGGTTCTTGAGCAGGTTGCGCAGCGCGATCTTGAGCAACGGGGCCAGGGCCGCGCGGGGCGGGGCCGTCACGAGGCCCCCTTTCCGACCGGCGCTCCGGTGTCCTCGGCAATCACGCCGTCGCGCAGGAGAATGCGCCGGTCCACCCGGCCCAGCAGCCGCTGGTCGTGGGTCGAGATGAGAAAGGTCGTGCCCCGCTCGCGGTTGATGGCGCGCAGCATGTCGATGATCTCGAGCGCGGTATCCGAGTCCAGGTTCGCGGTGGGTTCATCCGCGACCACCAGGGAGGGCTCCGTGGCCAGGGCCCTCGCGATCGCCACCCGCTGCTGCTGGCCGCCGGAGAGCTTGTCCG
>CAZWKH010000258.1:0-3619 GCA_964633885.1 uncultured bacterium
GCTTATGTGCCGCCGCGCCGACCGGCCGCGACTCCCGCGGCCGGCGCGATGGAGGCAGAGCGGGGGACGGCTTCCGGGAAGGCGCCGGGACCCGGCGCCTCCGGATCTGCCTGATCCGGTCATGCCCATCACGAAGAGCGAGGCGCTGGTCCTGCGGGTGATCCCGTTCCGCGACACGAGCAAGATCCTCACCGCGTACACCGCCGAGCATGGGCTGGTCTCCCTACTCGCGAAGGGCGTGCGGGGTCCCAAGCCCCGGTTCGGCGCGGCGCTGGAGCTCTTCGCTTGCGTGGACCTCGTCTACTACCACCGCGACGCGCGCGAGCTGCAGCTCCTCTCCCAGGCTTCGCTCCTGGATCCGCACCTCGGGCTCTCGGCTCTCCCGGAGCGGTTCGCCTACGGGGCCGGAGTCCTGGAGTTCCTCCTCAAGGTGCTGGCGGGGCAGGAGCCTCCCGGCCGCCTCTACGCCCTGGCGTCGCGGTCGTTGGAGGTGCTGGAGACGGCGCCGCCGGAGGCCCTGGCCGCCGTGTTCCGAGCCTTCGAGCTCAAGGCGGTGGCCTTCCTCGGCCACCGCCCGGAACTGCACGCCTGCGTGGACTGCGGGCGGAGGGAGGAGGAGGCGCGCGCCTGGCGCTTCTCGCCGCTCCTGGGCGGCGTGGTCTGCGCGGACTGCGTCCCCGCGGTCGCGGGAGCGGTGGAGCTTTCCGAGCCCGCGCTCCAGACCCTGCGCAGGCTTCTGGTGGCGAGGCTGGACGAACTGGCCGCGGAACCTCCCGCCCCGGCGGGGATGGACGCGGCGGCGCGGGTGCTGGAGAGCTTCCTGCAGATGCACCTCGAGCGCTACGAGTCGCTCCGCTCGGTGCGCATGGCGCGCTCCTTCGAGGCGGGAGGGACTCCGCGCCCTCAGGCGGGAGAGGCGAAGGCGTCCCGCTCGGGCTCGTAGCCCCCCGCGTACTCCTCCTCGTCCGGGCCCGCGGGGAAGTACGCGGCCAGGGAGGATGCGACCACGCATGGGGGCGGCACCCCGAGGATCTGCTGGTAATCCGAGAGCGCGAAGGATAGGAGCCGGTGTTCGGCGCCGCGTCCCAGGTACTCCGCGATCACGGGCAGCAGGTGGCGATGATCGCTCTTGAGCGTCGTGGAGCAGGCCTGATGCGAGCGCTCGTAGTCGCGTTCCTGCAGGGCGACCGACAGCGCGCGCTCCAGGTGGTCGCGGAAGTGTCTTGTGAGGTGGAGCGGGTCGGAGGGCATGCCGTCCATCTCCTGCGCGGCGCTGTAGGCGTGGCCGTAGTGCACGAAGTCCGCGGTGGTGACCACTGCGGTGCCTCGGCGGGCCGCCTCCGAGAGCCATTGCCCGAGCTCCCGGGCCGTGGCGAAGGACCCGTCGGGATCGCGGGTCATGCCCACGAACACCGGGAAGACGGGGATGGGATTGCAGTCCAGCCGGCAGGCCTGGAAGGCGACGAGGCTCAGGAAGGTGTCGAGGGAGAACTCGTTGCGCAACAGCTCCGGGTCCTCTCGCAGCGGGCATTCGGCGGCGGTCTCCAGTTCGAAGAGCGGCACATCGCCGAAGACGGTGGACAGAGGCGGCGGCGGCGCGAAGGCCCCGCGGAAGGTCTCGAAGATCTCCTGGGCCGCACGATCGCCCCGGGCGGGAACGGCGGTGAGGCGCTGGTACTCGCGGAAGAGATCGCGGTACGGAAGCGGCGTGCTCTGGCCGTGGAGGACGCCCAGCGCGATCACTTGGCGCAGGCCGCTCCGGTACAGGGCGGCCACCACCCGCGCAGTCGCCTGGCCCGAGTAGCGGACGGCGGTGTGCGGGAAGGAGAGCACGGCGCCGCGGCGCAGGGCGGTCTCGAGCTCTTCGTCGGGGTCGGTCAGGGCGTCAAAGATCTCCCGCACATGCGCGCGCCCCTCGGGGCAGGCGAGCTCGTCGCGGTAGAAGCTCTTCCAGTCCATCGCCCGGCTCCTTTGTGCAGGGGGCACGGCGTCGAGGTGCCGTGCGGGTCGATTATGCGCCTGTGCGCGCCGGGTTCCAAGGGGGAGACGGCGTGACGCGGGGGCCCGGCTCGCGGGGGTCCTGCGATTCCGATATACTTCCCGGCTTCCGCAACCCCGCGAAAGGCATCGCCATGGCTCCCAAGACCGCCGTCACATTCCAGGACATGCTCCTCGCGCTTCAGAAGTTCTGGAGCGACCGGGGCTGCGTGCTCGTGCAGCCCTACCCGAGCGAAGTGGGCGCAGGCACCTTCAACCCGGCCACTTTTCTCCGCGCGCTGGGTCCGGAGCCCTGGAAGGTGGCCTATGTAGAGCCCAGCCGCCGGCCCAAGGACGGCCGCTACGGCGAGAACCCGAACCGGCTGCAGAACTTTTACCAGTACCAGGTGCTGCTGAAGCCCGCGCCCGACGATGTGCTCGCACTCTACGAGCAGTCGCTCCAGGCGATGGGCATCGACCTGGCCCGGCATGACCTGCGCTATGTGGAGGACGACTGGGAATCGCCGACCCTCGGGGCCTGGGGACTGGGCTGGGAGGTCTGGCTCGACGGGATGGAGGTCACCCAGTTCACCTACTTCCAGCAGGTGGGCAGCATCGATGTGGACCTGGTCTCGGCCGAGATCACCTACGGGATCGAGCGGCTGGCCACCTATCTCCAGGGCGCGGACCGCATCATGGACCTGCGCATCTCCGCCGACTTCGACTGGAAGCGCCTCTTCCTGGAAAACGAGCGCGAGTTCTGCGTGTTCAACTTCGAGGAGGCCGATGTCGACCTGCACTTCCGTCTCTTCGCCGACTTCGAGCGCGAGGCGGAGCGGCTCCTGGCCCGCGACCTGGTCGGGCCCGGCTACGACTATGTCATCAAGTGCTCGCACGCCTTCAACATGCTGGAAGCGCGCGGCGCGATCAGCGTGACCGAGCGCACCGGCTACATCGCCCGGGTGCGCAAGCTGGCGCGGCTGGCCGCTCAGGCCTACCTGCGCCAGCGGGAGCGGCTCGGCTATCCCATGATTCCCGACGAGGCGGAACGGGCCCGGCGGGTGGAGGAGGCGCGGGCACGGGCGGAGAAGCGCAAGGCCCGCGCCGCGAAGGGAGGGGCGGCATGACCCGGCTCCTGCTCGAGATCGGCACGGAGGCGATCCCCGCCGGCTACATGACCCCGGCGCTGGCCGCGCTGGAGGAAGGCGCGCGGACGGGTCTGGCCGCGCTGCGCCTGGGCGCGGATTCGGTGCGCGCCCTGGGCACCGCGAAACGGCTCGTTCTGGAAGTGAAGGGTCTCGCCGCGCGCCAGGAGGATCTCACCCGGGAGGTGACCGGCCCCCGCGCGGACGCCGCGTTCCGCGACGGCAAACCCACGCCGGCGGCGGAGGGCTTCGCGCGCAAGAACGGCGTGCCGGTAGAAGCGCTGGAGCGGGTCGCCACCGAGAAGGGCGAACTGGTGATGGCTCGGGTGCACGAGACGGGGCGCGACGCCCCCGATGCCGTCGAGGCGGCCGTGCAGGCCTTGAAGGAAGCGTGGCTCGGGGACTGACGGCGCCACCGCGCCGGCAGCGGGCTTGTCCCGTCGCCGAGGCCCCGATAGGGCTTGAGGCTCACCGGGTGTTTCGCTCCCCATGCATAC
>CAZWKH010000259.1:0-3548 GCA_964633885.1 uncultured bacterium
GCTCGGGCTGGCGTGCGCGACTGCGCCGGTCGTGGAAGGCGTGCTGGCCCGTCACCCGGGCGGGCCCGTCGGGATTGGCCTGGCCGTGGCGGCACTCCTCGTGGCGGGCGTGTGGTTCCTGCGTCGCCACCGGCCCGCTCGCTCCCCCCCCTGCGAAGGGCCAGAAACCACACGCCGACAGAGTGGGCCTCGGGATCGTGGAAGTTGGAGAGCACGGCGTAGACCGGACCCAGTTCCACCTCCAGACCAGTCTCCTCGAGCATCTCGCGCCGCGCCGCCTCGCGCAGATCCTCGTCCCACTCGATGTTGCCGCAGGGGATGCACCAGGCTCCCGGGTACGAGGCGCCGACGCGCCGCACCAGAAGCACGCGCCCGGCCGCATCGCGCAGGATCACCGCCACGGCCGCCTTCGGGTTCTGCCAGAGGACGAGACCGCAGCGGGGGCATGTCGCGCGAGGCCGGCCGCCGCGCTCGCGCTCGATCGTGGGTCCTCCGCAGGCTGGGCAAAAGGCGGTGGCAGGCATCAGGCTGATCCGGCGGATCCGGCGGCGTCAGCGCACCGTGGGACCGGTGGCGCCTCCGGCAGAGGCTTCCCGCTCTGCCCGGGCGCGGGACGCGTCGTCCTTCGCGTCCCGGGCTCCAGGCCCGGCGAGGAACGCCAGCAGCAGGATCGCGAGAAGGAAGAAGGGCACGGCCACGGCCAGCCGCCGAAGTGCGGAAGCGATCGTTATCTTCTGCAGATGGCCCTCGCCGGTGCGGGTGGACGGAAGACGATGCGCGCTCCTGGTGAATGGTAGGATCGTGCTTTTGGAGGTGTCAATATGATGCGGGTCTTCCGGAGGGACTTCCCCTGAGTCGCTTCGATCTCGATCCCCGGTCGCTGAGCCGCGAGGAGCCCGTCGTCTTCTCGGGGCCGGTGGGCGCGCTGGAGGGCCTGTGGCGTCCGCCGCGCGCGGGCCGTCGCCCGCGAGGCGTCGTCGTGGTCGCCCACCCGCATCCCCTCTACGGCGGGACCATGCTCAACAAGGTCGTCTTCCACCTGGCCCGCTCGCTGGGTCACGACCTGGATCTGGCCGCATTGCGCTTCAACTTCCGTGGGGTGGGCGCGAGCGCAGGAGAGCATGGCGAGGGGCAGGGAGAAGCTGAGGATCTCCTGGCCGCCTGGGCCGAGGCGGAGCGGCGCGCGGGGGCGGGGCTCCTCGTCGCCGCCGGCTTTTCCTTCGGCGCAGCCATGTCGCTGCGCGCCGCCGAGGCGCGGGCAGGAAGGGGCGAACGCCTGCCCGATGCCCTCGCCCTGGCGGGCGTCCCACTGCGCCTCTTCCCGCCCCCGGACTCCCCCGCGGACCGGATCCCGCTTGCCGCCGTGCACGGCGAGCGGGACGCCTTCACCCCGCCGGAAGCGGTAGGCCAGTGGATCGAGAGCCGCCGTGGGCCCGGAGCCTTCCGTGTTCTGCGCGGGGCGGACCACTTCCTCGAAGGGCAGCTCCCGGAGGCCGTCAGCTTCTTGAGCGATCGCTTGAGCGAATGGCTCTAACTGCTTCTACGCCCTAGCGTTGAACATGTTGCGCAGGATGTGGCCCGCCACCTCCGGATTCTCCTTGAGGCGCCTGAGCGAGTAGGGGTACCAGTGGCTCCCGAAGGGCACATAGACCCTGAGCCGGTGTCCCCGCTCCAGGATGCTCGCGCGCAGCCGCTCCGTCACACCGAGCAGCATCTGGAACTCGTACTGGGACGGTTTGAGCTGAAGCTCCTCGATGAGCCGGTAGGCGTTCTCCACCAGCACGCGGTCGTGGGTGGCGATGCCGACATAGGCTCCGCCGCGCAGGAGCGCCTCCAGCTGCTCCGTGAAGCGCCGGTTGACCTCGTCATGCCCCTTGTAGGCGATCCGCGCCGGCTCGATGTAGATGCCCTTGCACAAGCGCACATTGGCCTTGCGCTCGGCCAGAGAGCGCGCGTCGGCCAGGGTGCGCTTGAGGTAGGCCTGGAGGACGCAGCCCACATTGCCCGGGAACTCCTGCCGCACCCGCTCGTAGACGGCCAGGGTGGCGTCCGTGACGCTCGAATCCTCCATGTCGATCCGGACGAAGTTCCCCCGCCCCGCCGCGTCGGCCACGATGCCGCGCACGATTCCGTGGCAGAGATCCAGGTCGACCTTGAGCCCCATCTGGGTGAGCTTGAGCGAGACATTGGCGTCCAGCTTCTCGCGCTCGATGACCTGCAGGAGGTCCCGGTAGTCCCCGCCGGCGCGGCGGGCCTCCTCGGCGGTGCTCACATTCTCGCCGAGCACGTCCAGGGTGGCCATCATTCCCCTGCGGTTGAGATCCCGTACCACGGCCACGGCATCCTCGACGCGTTCCCCCGCCACATAGCGGGCGCTGACGCGGCGCACGATGGGCTTCGGTACGATCGGCAGCGATTGGGCGATGAAATTATGGAACCAGCTCATCCTCCTCGTCCTCCTCCTCGACGGCGCCCGCGTCGGCCGCGAACCGGATGTGGCGGCGCGTGCGGAGGCCGAAATCCGGCGGGGAGTCTACCACGGGGCACCGGCGGCGTCCCGCGCGCGGGGGGACGCCGCGGAGCGAGTCACGCGGCGTCCCGAAGGATCAGTGGCTCAGGATGAAGGGGAGCGTCGCGAAGCCGGCCAGGAACTGCACCGCGAGGGCGATCACGAGCGGCCGCCGGATCTGCCGGTCGCCCATGACGAAGCCGATCACGGCCTTGGTCGCCGTGTTGGAGAGGGCGGCGAAGAGAATGGAGGCGCCGGCGACCGACGGGTTCATGCTGTCCCGCGCCAACCTGGCCACACCGAGGGTGATCGCGTCCACCTGGGTGAGACCGGAAATCGCCCCCACGAGCTCCGCGCCTCCGGCCGGGAACAGGCGGATGCTGGCCTTCACCAGGAAGAGCACCACCGCGTAGGCGGCACCGAAGGCGATCACGGAGGACAGGCGGAAGGGGTTGCGAATGGAGAGCCCGTTCCCCTCTCCGCGCGGCTGGCGCGCCCCCCGCCAGAGCCAGATCGAGACGACGATTCCGGCGCCGCCGATGGCGACGAGCGGGGGCCACAGCACGCCCAAGAGCGAGGCGTTTACCACGCCCACGAGGGCGGCGATGCGCGCCACCATGACCGTCGAGGCGACCACGATGGCCAGCGCGCAGCCCTCGGAAAGCTCGGGGCTCTCCTTGCTGCGCCGGCTGAAGGAGACGGCGACCGCGGTCGAGGAGGCGATCCCGCCGAGGAGGCCGCTGACGACGACGCCTCGGTGGGGGCCGAGCAGCTTCAACGCCACATAGCCGAGGAAGGACACCCCCGAGATGAGAACGACCATGAGCCAGATGATGTAGGGGTTCACGGCGTCGAAGGGGCCCATGTCGCGATTGGGGAGGATCGGCAGCACCACGAACATGATCACCGCGAACTTGAGCGTGGTGTAGATGTCCTCCGTGGTGAGGCGCTCGACTCCGCGGACCAGCGCCGGCTTGGCCGAGAGCAGCGCGGCGATGGTCACTCCGAGGGCGACGGCGACCGCGGTCTCCCCCGCGCT
>CAZWKH010000260.1:0-3540 GCA_964633885.1 uncultured bacterium
ATGGTGCCCCAGGCCAGGTCCACCGCGGTCACGACCCATGGCCAATCCTTGACCGTCGCCAGGTTGGTCAGGTCGTACGTGGCGTAGGCAATCAGCCCGAACAACGCTCCCCGGATCAGGACCCTTCTTGCCGAGCCGGCCAGGAGGTTGGGAACCACGACGAAAACCAGCAGGCCCGCTACGAACAGCAGGTAGAAGACGATGGCTGCTGCCCAGTTGGGATCGGGGCGAAGCAGGTAGCCCAGATGTTCTTGGTAGAACCCGCGAGCGACCAAGCCGAGCCAGACCATGTCGATCGCGAAGAACGCCAGCAGCGTGCAGAGGTAGAGTTTGAGATGGTACATGTTCGCCTGTTCCGGGGACGGGATGAGATGCTTGCCAGTGTACCAAGACTGCTCTGTCGCGCAATCCTGCTTGCTGCGACCTTACCCTTCCGACCTGACCAGGTCAGATGCGGGTTCTCGCGTCGGTGAATCTGACCCCAACTCCGTATCGTCAGGGGCGCCGTCTTCTCAGGCTGCGCACCTGCGCCGGCTTGTGCACCGGAATTCGAGAGGAATGGCCGGTAGCGGTCGGAAGCTGACGGAACAAGTCAGGTGGCACACGCGGGCGCATCGGATTCCGCCCGATAGGGTTGCCGTCGAAACGCTTTGTGGAAAAGGGCTTGGACCGGGAACCGCGCCTGACCTGGAAAACCTCGATCTCGCCTTTCCAGACCGTCCCCTTAGCCACTTGGGTATGGCGCCCCCGGAAAGCGGATCGAAGAAGGCACCAGATCCGCCAATCCGGGGGCAACCTTGCCGGTCCGCCTTGCGCCCGCCGTCGCCCCGCTAGCTCACCTTCCCCTTGCGGTAAGTGACGCAGTCGCCTCGGTGCTCCACCGCCCGAAGCTGGGTCACCGGGAACCGGTCGCCGCATCCCTCGACGAACTCCCGATAGCCCCGCGCCAGATCGCCCCCATGCATGGGCAGGGCCAGCACGGGCTTGAGCGTCTCCAGGACCAGGTCGTTGCCCAACCGCACCGCCTCCAGGTCCCCGAACCCGCATCCCGAGACGGGCAGGAACGCCACATCGGGACGCACCCCCGTGGCGGCCAGGAACTCGATCTCGGCCGTGAAGGGCCCGGAGAAGTCCCTTTGCCGGTTCGCGTGATCCCCGGCGTGGTACACCGCGACCCCGTCCACCTCGACCAGGAATCCCACCCCGCTGTCGTTCGACTCGATGGTGGTCACCTTGACCCCGTCGAACTCCCGCGTCTCCCGCGGCCCCATGACCTCGTGGGCCGGCAACGCCTCCGGCAGGTCCGCCCGCGTCGCGCGGTCCGGCGTGAACCCGAACACATAGTTCAGCTTGGGGATCTTCCCGCTTAGCTCGAAGATGCGGGGATCGAAGTGGTCGTTGTGCGCGTGGGACACGAACACCGTCGTCTCCAGCCCGGCGATCTCCTCGGGATCGATCCCCCCGTTGCACAGCGCGGGCTGGTCGGCGGGCCGCCCCATGACGGCATAGTCGAAGATGAGGAGCCGGCCGGCGGTCTGCACCGCCCACCCGCTGTGGCCCAGATTCCAGATCTTCATCTCGCCGCTGTCCAGTGTCCCCGGCGCGGCCGGTCTCCCCTCCGCGGAGAGCGGCACCGCCTTGGCGCCCCGCCCGACCAGAAGGTCCAGCACCTTGCCGTGCCCGTAGCGCGCGGCGAGATCCGTCGGAGCGATCCCTTCCTGGTCCTTGACCGAGGGCGAGGCCCCATGCTCGAGCAGCATCTCGGCGAGGTCCCCATGTCCATTCATCGCCGCCAGGTGGAGCGGCGTGCGGCCGGTGGCCGGATCGCGCGTCTCGGCCTTCGCCCCCGCCTCGAGCAGCGCCCGCGCGGTGGGCGCGCCTCCCCGCTGCACCGCCCAGAATAGCGCGGTGTGCCCGCTCTCGGAGACATGGTTCACATCGGCGCCGGAGGCGAGGAGAATTTCCGCCACCTCGGGACGCCCCATGGCCGCCGCGGTGATGAGCGGCGTCTCCCCGTGGCGGTCCACCGCGTTCACCGCCGCGCCTCCCGCCAGCAGCGCCCGCGCGGCGGCGGGCCGGTTCGACAGCACGGCGTGCTGCAGCGCCGTGTGACCGAAGGTGTCCGCTTGCGCGGGGTTGGCCCCCAGGGCGAGGAGCCGCGCCACGGCCGGCGCCTGTCCGGATCGCGCCGCCCAGTGCAGCGGGGTCTCCCCCGCCCCCGTCGCGCAGTCCACCTCGTCGCCGTGCCCGATCATCAGGTCCATCAGCCAGAGCTGCCCGCGCAGGGCGGCGGCGTGGAGCAGCGTGGCCCCTTGCCGGCTGCGGAAGTTGAGGTCCGCCCCGGCGTCGATGAGCATGCGGGTGACGGTGCTGTCCCCGCTGAAGGCGGCGAAGCTCAGCGGGCAGGCGCCGTTCTTGTCGCGGCGGTTCACATCGGCGCCGCGTTCGAGCAGGAATGCCGTCATCCAGGCCTGCCGGCGCAACGCCGCCACATCCAGGGGCGTGCTCTCATCGATATCGTACCCGTCGACGAGGGCCCCCGCCTCGAGCAGCAGCTTCGCGATCTCGAGGTGACCGTAGCTCGCCGCCAGGTGCAGCGGCAGGTCGCGGGTCGGAGTCTCGTCGGGCAGGGAGGCCAGAGCCGGGTCGGCCGCCAGGAGCGCGGCGACCCTCGCCAGGTCCCCGGCGGAAACGGCCTGGTGGATCTCGCCTGCCAGGGCGGGGAAAGACCAGCAGAGAAGAACGGGGATCAACATGGCCACGAGACGCCGCGGCCTGGCGCGGAACAGCTTCACGGAATTCTCCTGTTCCGAGGGGTATCGATCAGACTGCAATATTCTCGCCTATTTCCGGGCGTCCGGGAAGCCCCCTATTCTCAGGTCCCCCCGGCCCCCGCCGATAACCCCGGAAAGGCCGCGGCGGGGTCCCGGAGGCGGAACCCCCGCCCGCACAACAGCGAAGGAGCGCCCCAGGGTCATGGCCGAGATCAACAAGGTCGTCGCGCATTACCTGACCGGAGAGCTGCTGAAGGGGACGACCCGAGACTTCCTGCCCACCCGTCCCATCTTTCACATCAGCCCCGCCGAGGGCGGCGACCCCGTGGAGGTCGATTGCCGCAGCCTCAAGGCGGTCTTCTTCGTGAAGAGCTACGAGGGCAGCCCCCTGCGCGGCGACATCCCGGGGTTCCTCATCAGCCCCAGCGAGACGGCCCGCGGCAAGAAGCTCGCCATCCGGTTCAAGGACGGCGAGTTCCTCTGCGGCTACACCCTCACCTACTCGCCCGAGCGGGAGGGGTTCTTCCTCTTCCCGGCCGACATGAAGAGCAACAACCTGCGGATCTATGTGCTGACCCGCGCGACCGAGACGGTCAAGGCCGGCCCGGCGGCGGATGCGCTGGCCCGCGAGGTTCTCAAGGCCAGCAGCTTCCCCCGGCGGGCCTGACCCACCCGGCTCTCCTGACCCCCTCTAGTCCAGCGCCACGCCGAGCAATCCGGCCAGCTCCGTGAGGGTCCTGTCGAAGCGGCCCAGCGCGGCCTCCAC
>CAZWKH010000261.1:0-3527 GCA_964633885.1 uncultured bacterium
ACCCGTGACGATCACGGCGCGCAGGCGGATGGCGTTGGAGCCGGCGTCGATGGCGGCGGCCCGGAAGGGATAGGGGGAACCGCGGGGCGCTCGGCGGGCCGTGCTCCGCGCCGGGCGTGGGGAGGGGGGAGGCGGGCGGCGATCCATCCCGCCAGTTATACGCGAGGGCGGCGGTGCCCTCCAGCCGAATCGTCATGTACACTTGCTGTCCCGCCCGCCCGCCTCCCGCTCCCCCGCCGAAGGACCGGCGCCTCATGCTCGCTCAAGTCCGCACCGTCGCTCTCTGGGGCATCGATGTCGTTCCGATCACCGTGGAAGTGGATGTCGGCGACGGCCTGCCGCGCACCATCGTCGTGGGCCTTCCAGACAGCACCGTTCGCGAGAGCCAGGAGCGGCTCGTGGCCGCGTTCAAGCACTCGGGCGTCGATCTCCCCCTGGGCCGGATCACCGTGAACCTCTCCCCCACCGACCTGCGCAAGGTCGGCTCGCACTACGATCTCCCCATCGCGATCGCCCTGGCTCTCGCGGCGGGCACCGTTCCCCAGGCGCGGGTGGAGGGACTGGTGTTCCTCGGCGAGCTGGCCCTGGACGGCGCTCTGCGACCGGTCACCGGGGTCCTTCCCGCGGCCCGGTGGGCCCGCGCGGCAGGTGCAAGGGCGCTGGTGGTGCCGGAGGCGAACCGCGCCGAGGCCTCGGCGGGCGGCGTCCCGGTCTGGTCCCTGCGCACCCTGAGCGACGCCTTCACCCTGCTTCGCGAGGGCCGGCCTCCCGAGGCCCCGCCGGACGAGACGGCACTGCCCAGGGAGGAGAGCTGTGGCGATCTCGCGGATGTGCGCGGCCAGGCTCCCGCCAAGCGGGCCCTGGAGGTCGCGGCGGCCGGGGGGCACAACCTGCTCTTCGTCGGTCCGCCGGGATCGGGGAAGACGATCCTCGCGCGGCGCGTGCCGGGGCTGCTGCCGCCGCTCGAGGGCGAGAACGCCATCGAGGCCACCTGCATCCACTCCGCCGCAGGACTGCTCCGGGCGGGCCAGGGGCTTCTACAGACACCACCTTTCCGGGCGCCGCATCACATGATCTCGGCCACCGCTCTGGTGGGGGGCGGTCCCGCGCCGAGGCCGGGCGAGGTGAGCCTCGCACACCATGGCGTTCTCTTCCTGGATGAGTTCGCCGAGTTCCGCCGGGATGCGATGGAGGCCCTGCGGCAACCGCTGGAGGAGGGTCGCGCCGTGGTGGCGCGGGCCCGCTACACGGTGACCTTTCCGGCGCGGTTCACCCTGATCGCGGCCATGAATCCCTGCCCCTGCGGCCATGCCGGCGACCCCCTGCGCGTCTGCCGTTGCACGCCCTTCCAGGTGGAGCAATACCGCCGGCGCATCTCGGGACCGCTGCTCGATCGTATGGACCTCCAGATCGAGGTGCCGCGGGTGCGTGTGGAGGACCTCTCCTCGGGGGCGCCCGGCGAGCGCTCCGCGCTGGTGGCCGCCCGCGTGCGCAAGGCGCGGGACCTCCAGGTCACCCGGCAAGGCCGCCTGAACGGGCACCTGGGGTTGAAGCCCACCGAGCGCTGGTGCCGCCCGGAACCCGCGGCGCAGAGGCTCCTGGAGCATGCACTGGAGCGTTTCGGATTGTCGGCGCGGGCCTGGCATCGCGTGCTGCGAGTCGCCCGCACCGTCGCGGATCTGGAAGGGGCGGAGGGGATCCGGACCGCGCATATCGCGGAGGCCGTGCAGTACCGGGCGATGGATCGGAGTACGGCGAGACGCGACTAGGAAGGCGGGGGGCCGCCGGGCGCCGCGGCGGCACCGCCGGCCGGACCCGGCAACAAAAGGGCCGCCCCCGACTGGGTCGGGGGCGGCCCGGCAGACCGAAGAGCGGAACGGACTAGTACTGCGACTTGATCTTGCCCCAGGTGGTCTCCTTCACGGCGACAGGAGCGATGGGCTCGAACTCGATGCAGGCCCAGCAGGCCTGGAGCCCCATGTCCGGAGAGGACATCCCGAGGAAGTACTGGAAGTGACCGCCCACACGCGCGGTGTCGAGAATGCCCCACAGGCCATGCTCGTCCGCCTCGGCAATGTTGCCCATGTCCATGGGGAGCGGGCCGCTCGTGTAGAAGTTCCCCAGGTACCAGACATTGTAGATCATCGTGCCCGGATAGGTCTGGGTCAGCCAGTTGGCCTGGTAGATGACCTCCAGGGTGATGCACTCGCCGCGCTGATAGACCACACCGTGGTTGGCGGTGAAGGAGTAGAACGGGAGCCGTCCGCCGAAGACCGCGACCTCGCCGCTGTCCCCGCCGTTCGTCAGCTTCACATTGAAGCGGCCGTCCACATCCAGGGACCACCAGGGAGAGATCCGAAGACCGGCCTCGCCGTAACCGGTGCCGGTCAGCGTCAGCATGGCCTTGCTCCGGAAGGAGTCCCCATTCCAGAAGATGGCCGGCGTGGCGCCGCCGTCATGGGAGTAGCTCCACACATGGAGGTTGGCCCAGCCCAGGTACCCCACATTGACATCGGTGATGGAGACCAGGTCCGGGTAGGCCTCGGTGATGGTCAGGGTGGTGAAGGGACCGTCGTTGAAGACACGCGGCGTCACCACCACGTCGTTGATGCTTGCCGTCGCGGAAGCGATGGCGGGAGTCAGGGTCGCCAGCAGCGCCACCCCCAGAACGAGGTAGCTGATTCGTCTCATGGTTGCCTTACCTCCTCAGCGTCTGTTGCTGGACGCATCGTGATGCGCGGGGTCGTCGGAGCAGATCCCCCACCCCACGCGGCCTCTATCTTACCAGTTTCCAACCTCTTCCAACAGACCATTCTCATACGGAATCCCCACATATATCCGAAGTCCGCAATTTTTCCGCTTAGACATAAACCGTGTCCCCATCGCACCTCCGGGCCCTTCCCGGCGTCCCGCACGGCCGCCTCCTGCCGTTGCCCGACCTACTCGAGGACGATGCAGGGCCTTCCGGCGACGCCGCCACCATGTTCCAGCCGGTAAAAGTAGACGCCGCTCGGCAGCCCGGTCGCATCCAGCCGTATGGTGTGTTCCCCTGCTTCCTGTGCGCCCTCGAAGAGCGTCCTCACCCTGCGCCCCGCGACATCGTAGAGGACCAGAGAGACCCGGCCCGATTTCGCCAGGCGGTACCGGACATTCGACCACCCCCGGAAGGGGTTCGGGGAGTTCTGCGACAGGAACGCGGCGCCCGCGCCCGATCCGGAACCGCCCCCTACTCCGGTGGTATAGGTGAAGCCCGCCGCCTCCAGGCCCCGCTGCACATCCTCGTTCTGCATGAACCGGTTCCACACCCTTCCGGTGCGGTAGTTCTCGATCATGATGACGATGGGGCCCTGATCGATCCCGATGTAATCCGGACCCCACCAGTTCACGGTGAGGTTGAAGGCGTCCTTGAAGCCGTACGGACCCCAGAGCTGCGCGCCATAGGTGTCGTAGAGGTTGTGAAGCGTGGGAATCACCTCGTCCGGCGCGAAGGCGATGGAGCTCGCGGGGGCGGTCGGGGTGATGGTCCC
>CAZWKH010000262.1:0-3502 GCA_964633885.1 uncultured bacterium
CGTCGAGGACGAACAGGTCCACGGGATCGCCTTCCAGATGAACCCACACCTCATCCGACGCGAGGCGGTGCCAGCGGCTGCACTTGCCGCCGACCAGGAGGTAGTGGATGGCGGTGAAGGCGGACCGCGCCGGCCGCCCGTCGCCCGGCACGACCTCGTTGGGCGAGCGGAACACCTCGCGGAAATGGCCTCCTTCCGGATGCGGGATCAGATCGAGCGCGCGGATGAGCGCCGCGGATCGCAACTCCATCAGCGTCCTCCTTCGGCGAGGTACGGGGCCAGGATCGATGTCCACAGCGCGTAGCCATCAGCGTTCAGGTGGAGGCCGTCCTCCAGGAACAGATTCGGTCTGGGCATCCCGTCCTCCCCCAGCATCGGGGTGAACAGGTCCACATAGGCGAGCAGGCTGTCGCCCGCCGTGTACCCGCGGACCAGGGCGTTCGCCTCGCGCATGGCCTCTACCCGGCTCCATCGGGCCGGGCTCGGCTTGATGGAGAGGAACGCGATGCGCGCTTCCGGGAGCTTCTCGTGGACCCGCTCCACCAGGGTCCGGTAGTCGGCAAGCACTTGCGCCGGCGCCTTTCCGTCGTTGATGTCGTTGTCGCCCGCGTAGACCACCACGAGGCGCGGTGCGTAGGGGATGACGATGCGGTCCGCGTAGGCCGCGACATCGGCCATGGCCGAGCCGCCGAAGCCCCGGTTCACCACCGGCGTACCGGGAAAGTCCGCCGCCAGGGAGGACCACATCCGGATCGAGGAGCTGCCCACGAAGACCACGCCTCCGGGGGCGGGCGGGTTCTTCCGGTCCAGCTCCTCGAAGGCGCGGATGTCGGCTTCCCAGGGCCGCACCGGAGCCGCGACCTGCCCCGCCGCCTGAGCCGCCAGCAACAGCCCGGCCGCGAGCAGAAGACCCGCCTGCGAGCGCCGCAGCAAGACGATCATCCTCCCTCCCTTTGCCGGACCTCGCTCCCGCTGCCGGACCCGCCCCGCGCGGGACCGCTTCAACCGAAGTAGTCGATCCTGCAGCCGCAGCCGTCCCACATGCGTTCGTACTGGGCCAGCCGGTCCTTGAGAAACGCATCGGCCTCGGCGCGGCCGCCCAACCTTCGCACCACCCACCCGTCCGGCGCCGGCTGTTCGAGGGCCGCGAAGGCATCCTCCCGACGCAGGAGGACCAGGTCGCCCGCGAACCCCGTTGCGTGGCGTTCGACTTCGGTGAAGAGACCGGCCAGGGGCGGCCAGTCCGCCGGCGGGATCACGACGATCCCTTCCGCGTGGAACCGCGCTTCGAACTCCTCTCGCGTCATGCTGTGCTCCTCACCCGAGGAATGGCCGCGAGGCCTCGTCGAGCCGCGCCATCCCGGCCTCGTCGAGCCGCAGCTTCATGGCCCCCGCGTTCTCCCAGGCCTGCTCGGGCGTGGTCGCTCCGGGGATGGCCACAACGAGGTCGCCGTGCGCGCGGACGAGCCAGTGTAGCGCGATCTGCGCCGGCGTGGCTCCGTGGGCCCGTGCGATGTCCTCGACCACCACCGCCAGCGGGCGGGACTTGGCGAGGCTCCCATGGCGGATCCGGTTCAGCCACCGGCGCGGGCCGGGCTGCGACCGGAGCAGAGCGGGGTCCTTGTGGAACTTGCCTGTCAGGATCCCCTGGGCCAGGGGCGAGAAGGCGATGATCGTGATCCCCAGCTCGCGGGCCGTCTCCAGGACGCCGTCGGTCTCCACGCGGCGGTAGGCCAGGCTGTAGCGCACCTGGTTCGCGACCAGCGGGATGCCGCGGGAGGCGAGGACCCGGTGCGCAACGCGCATGGCCGGAGCGGAGAAGTTGCTCACGCCCACGGACCGGATCTTCCCCGCCTCCACGAGGTCCGCCATCGCGTGCATCTGCGCGGCGATCGGGGAGAGGGAGAAGGGGTGATGGATCTGGTGCAGGTCGATGCCGAAAGGCGCCAGGTTCTCGAGCCGTGCCGCGATCGTGCTCCGGATGCTGCCCGCAGTGCGCAGGACCGGCGTCCACTTCGTGGCGATCACCACCTCACCGTCCCGCTTCCCCGCCGCGGTGAGGGCAGAGGCGAGGGCGCTCTCGGAGCGGCCCTTGCCGTAGGCCTCCGCCGTGTCGAACCAGGTGACCCCGCCGGCCAGGCTCACCGAGACGATGCGGTCGACGGTCTCCTGCGGCAGCACCGGCCAGAACCTGCCGAGGGTCCCGCCTCCCTGGGAGAACTGCCAGCACCCCAGGCCGACGGCCGAAATGGGGATGTCCGTGCGTCCCAGGCGCCGCATCGTGGTCATGCCGTTCGTCTCGACCATCACTCGCCACTTCTCCGTGGGCTTCCTCGCGCTCCCGCCGCGCCGCTGGGAGCGCGACTCCCCCTGCTGGTATCTTCTGCAGATCATGACGAACCGCTTCCCATCCGTCCACAGCCCGGGCGACTACGAGTCCCTGTCCCGGAACGAGGCCCGGCTGCGCCCCGGAGTGGACGCGCTCTGCGATCTCCTGGGGCTCGACGCGGCTTCGCTGCGCCGCTATCCCTCGGGATCGCTTCCGGTGTACGCCGTCGGCGAGTCGCTGGTGCTCAAGATCTATCCGCCCTTCGATCTCCCGGAGCGGGACACGGAATCGACCGTCCTCGGGGCGGTCGAGACCCGGCTTCCCATCCCCACTCCAGGGGTGCAGGGGATCGGCGAGCTGGAGGGCTGGGGCTACCTCCTCATGGACCGGCTTCACGGGGTGGGCCTCGCCGAGGCCTGGCCGGAGATCCCGCGGACCGAGCGTTTGAGGCTGGCCGCGCAGATGGGCGAGGCCCTGGCCATGCTTCACGCCCTCCGCGACCCGCGCCTGGAGACGGTGCGGGTGGACTGGGCGGGCTTCATCGCGGAGCAGCGCGCCTCGGCCGTGGAGCGGCAGCGGCGGCGGGGACTGGAGGAGCGCTGGCTCGAGGGGATTGCGGAGTTTCTCGAGAGCACGCCTCTCGGCGATCCGCCCGCCGAGTCGCTGCTGCACACGGAGATCATGCGGGAGCACCTGCTCGTGGAGCGGGACGGCGGAGGCTGGAGGCTGAGCGGCCTCTTCGACTTCGAGCCCGCGATGGTGGGCGCCCCCGAGTACGAGTTCGCCTCGGTCGGGCTCTTCTTCTCCTGCGGAGACCCGGCGCTGCTGCGCCGCGTGCTCCTCTCCTACGGCTGTGCGGAGGGGGACCTCGACGAGGCCTTCGAGCAGAGGCTCCTGGCCTACGGCCTCCTCCACCGCTACAGCAACCTGCCCTGGTTTCTGAAGAGAATGCCCCCGCCGGAGGCCGTCGGCGCGCTGCGCGAGCTGGCCGCGGTCTGGTGGGGCTTGCGCTAGCGCGCGGGCGGCGCTCCGCGATTCAACTGCCAGACCGCGAAGTTGAGGAAGGACGCGAAGCTCACCCAGAGCAGGTAGGGCAGGAGGAAGAGCCCCGCCAATCGGGACCGGCGCAGAAACAGGATCATGGTGGCGAGGATCGCCGTCCAGAGCAGCAGG
>CAZWKH010000263.1:0-3494 GCA_964633885.1 uncultured bacterium
TCGATGTCGGTGATGCCGACGCACTCGGCGACCAGGCTTCCCGCCGCGGCGCCGCGGCCGGGGCCCACCGCGATCCCCATCTCCCGCGCATGGTGGATGAAATCGCGCACGATCAGGAAGTACCCGGCGTAGCTCATCTGCAGGATGATGGCGATCTCGAATTCCAGCCGCTCGCGCAGGCTCTCCGCGCCCGCGCCGTACCGCTCCTCCAGACCCAGCCGCGCGAGGTGCACCAGGTAGGCATCCGGACTCTCGAATCCCTCCGGGAGCGGAAAGTCGGGCAGGAGAAGGCCCCCGTACTCCAGCGCGCGGCCCACCTGCTCGGCGATCGCCGCGGTGGCGTCCACCGCCTCGGGGAGTGCGGCGAAGAGGGCGCGCATGTCCTGCCCGCTCTTGAGATAGCGCTGGTCGGTGCCGGCGCTGAAGCGATTGGGCTCGGCGATCGTGCGCTGCTGCTGGATGAGGACCAGGATCTCCTGCGCCTCCGCCTCCGCCTGCGTCATGTAGTGCACGTCGTTGGTGGCCACCAGCGGCAGCCCGACCTTGCGCGCCACATCCACCAGCTCCGGGATGAGCGCGCGCTGGTGCGGGATGCCGTGGTCCTGCACCTCCACAAAGAACCGGCCGCCGAAGATCTCCTTGTAGCGCCCTGCCATTTCCAGCGCCTGGCGGGGCCGGCCGGCCAGGAGCTCGCGGGCCAGCGCCCCGCTCATGCCCGAGGAGAGGGCGATGAGGCCCTCGGCGTGCTCCTCCAGAAGCTCGTAGTCCACGCGCGGCCGGTAATAGAAGCCCTCCAGGTAGCCTGCGGTGGAGAGGCGCATCAGGTTCTTGAGGCCCGCCTGTTCGCGGGCCAGGAGAACGAGGTGATCCAGGCCGCGCGCGCTGCGCGGGGTCTTGTCGAAGCGGCTCCCGCGGGTGAGATAGACCTCCATGCCCAGGATCGGCTTCAGGCCATGGCGCGAGCAGGCCTCGTGAAACTCCACCGCCCCGAAGAGGTTCCCGCCGTCGGTCAGGGCGAGGGCCGGCATCCCCAGCTGCGCCGCGCGCGCGACCAGGCGCTCGATGCGGATGGCGCCGTCGAGAAGCGTGTAGTCCGAATGGACATGGAGATGGACGAAGGGGTCGGCCAAGTGCAGTGGTTCCGCCGGTGAGGGACTCCGAGATGCGCCGCTCGCGACCTTGCGAAGTTATACCCCCCGGACAGGCACCGGTCAACGCGCGGTAAAGGTCAACGAGCGCTCGGCGCGGTTCCCGACACGGTCGGCCGCCTGCACCGCCCAGAGATGCCGCCCCGGCCCCGGGTCTGCGCGCAGATGCGCGGTGAAGCGGGCCGCTTCGGGATCCCACTCCGCAAGGACCGGCTCGCCGTCCAGGGTCATCTCCAGGCCGCGCCAGGTGACCCCGGATCCGCCGTCGGCGACGCGCGCCACGAGACGGCGCCTCCCCTCGCCGGGCGGCTCCAGGGTGATCTCGGGCGCGATGCGATCGCGCAGCAACGCGAGATCCTCGAGCGCCCCGATCATGCCCGCCACGCCCTCTCCGCTCGTGTCGGCCCCGACGAAGGACCAGGACTCGCCCGCCGGGCCGCGGTCGCGGCGATAGAGCGCGACCCCGCGGCGCGAGGCGCTCGGGGGGAGCAGAAGCTCCACCCGCGCCTCCTCGCGCAGGGGGTGGGCCCAGGGCTCGAGCTGGAACAACGGGGTCACGGGCTCCAGCTCGGGCTCTCCTCTCGAGGCTCGGGCAAGGCTGTCTGCCTCCGTCACGGTCACCTCGAGGCCGCCGTAGGAGGCGCCCGCCGGAAAGGAGAGGCGGCAGCCTTTCGATGGCTCGGCGAGGACCGGAGCCGCCAGCGGGTCCTCTGCGCCACGAAGCTGGACCGCCGCGCCGGGGGACGGCGCGTCCTCGGCGGCGCCCAGGGAATCTTTTGCGGCAGGAGACCCGGTGAGCGTGAGCGCGAACTCGCGGACCACGCGGTTCCCCGCCGCGTCCTCGGCTTCGCAGCACACCCGGTGTTCCCCCGGCGCGAGGCCCGTGAACCAGTCCGGTCCCGCGTCCAGCCAGCGTGCGAGGCGTTGGCGGGCAGCGGGCGGGGGTTCGAGGCACAGCCAGCGCTCGTTGCGCAGGCGGGCCAGATCCTCGCGGAAGGTCCAGCGCACTTCCTGCGGCGCGTTCCAGTCCACGCGGTCGAAGGCGATCTCGGCGATGTCTACCCCGTCCACGCTCCAGCGCAGGCGATACGGGGCGAGACGGTTTCCTCCCCCGTCGGCGCGGTCGGATACCTCGAGCCAGATGCGCACAGGTCCGGTCACCTCGACCCCGGGGACCCTTCCGCGCTCCAGAGGGATCGTGACCGCCCCGACGCCGCCGCGGACGCGGGCGCCCGCCGAGACCGGCTCGACGCGGGCGCGGGTCAACGCGGGAGGCACCGTGTCGCGCAGCGCCCAGGCTCCCAGGAGCGGGTTCAGGGCGATGGACCCGTCCTCTCCCATACGCAGCTCCGCGTGCAGGTGGGCGGGGCCGGCACCGCTGGACCCGGTGAAGGCGAGCAGCTCGCCCGCGGAGAATCGGAGCGATCCCCTGGGGGGGGCGAAGTCCACCTCGTACCGGCGCAGGCGGTCCTGCTCCGCCTCCACCATCGCCGCGATCCGGGGCTCGAACCGGCTGAGATGGGCGTAGACCGCCGTCCGCCCATCCTCCAGCCGGAAGTAGACCGCCTTGCCGTAGCCGGTGCCGGAAGCCCGCAACCGCGCGACCTCGCCCGCGGCGGGGGCGCGCACAGGCTCCCCCTCCCGGCCTCCGGTCGAGAGATCCAGCCCCGCGTGGTAATGCCCGGACCGGTACTCCCCAAAGGATGAGGTCAGGCTCCGGGGACCCTCCAGGGGAGGGGTCAGCCCCTCCGAGGCCAGGGCAGGGAGCGCCAGGCCGAGGGCTGCCGCGGCGGCCAGGAGGGGGCTCCGGGGCCGCAGCGTTCGGATCACCATGAAGCGGGAAGCTGCAACCATAAGTGGCACAGAAGACTATCACCACCCCACCGGATGGTCAAACCGGACTGCCGCGACCCGGCCCTCCTCCGTGCACTCTGCACGCCCGCAGAGCCGGACCCATGCGCGGCGCAAGGGTCCCGGGCGATTTGGCGCAGGGGGGCAAAGATGACTCTCAAGCCGCGCTTCACAGTACCGATTGATTCCCGTGGAACTTGAGAGTTTCCCGCGATCGCGCGGCCGGCTTGGTATGTCGGTTGCTCTCAGGTCGGTCGGAGGTGGAAGCGCCCCGGCGTTCTCAACGCGATTTCGCCCGGTCCATCTCCGGGCTCGAGTCGAGTGCCCGACAAGGAGGAGTTGAACAATGAAGCGCAGCTTCGCGTCCCTGTTCGCCGTTCTGCTCATGGCCACCCTCGGGGTGGTCGGCTGCGGCGATTCCACGACGGTGTCCCAACCCGACACCGCGCCCCCCCTGGCCCCGGTCGTTCTGGGCGCCCGCGGCTCCGACGGCGC
>CAZWKH010000264.1:0-3436 GCA_964633885.1 uncultured bacterium
CGCCGCCTGAGCGGACGCGCGGCCCAGGTGAGCGATGGAGCCGCCCTGGCCCGGGAGCTGCGCGACCGGCAGAACCGCATCCACGAGCAGGCGGAGCAATACGCCCGGCTTCTGCTCGACTACTCCGCCGTGAAGGGAGCCCTGAGGTCGCTCAAGGACCGCATGGCGGACTACTGGACGGAGGGAAAGCTCCAGCCCAAGGATCTCCGCTCCGCGGCGGCCGGCGAGCCCTTCCAGCTGGAGCCTCCTCTGGAGAAGGACACCCAATCCGCAGCGGAGAAGGTGCGCATGCCGAGCGACCCGCACCACTGGCCGGGGGGAGCCGCGCGGTTCCGCGCCTTTCTCGGCCGCATCGCCGGCTGCGAGCATGTCACGCGGATCATGCCCCGCACCTTCGAGCAGCCCACCCGGCATGGGATCTCCATGGTGACCGAAGAAGGGGACCTGGTCGCCCGCGTCTCCGAAGGGGATCACTCCGCCCTGGTCCTCATCCTCACCACCGCCACCCACAGGGGCCAGGGGGAGTTCGTGAAGAGGCAGCTGGAACCCCTCTTCGCGCAGAAGCGGCTCTAGGGGCCGGAAGCCGGGACTAACCCGCAGCAGCCCTGGGTATTGCCGACCGCTGGCGCCCCCCCTCGGGGGACGGCGCAGGGTGGTGGGGCAGGGGGCCTCGGGGCGCCAGGCCATCTATTAACTTACTGCAATACAATAACTTACCGTTAACCAACAGTCCCTGGGAGGTGGTTGCGTCATGAAGCGCAGAATCTGGCTCTCGTTCACCGTCGCCGTCTTCGCCGCCTTTCTGGCCGGGGGCTGGGCGGTGCCCCAGCTCTTCTCCGCCAGCGTGGTGAAGCCGGTGGATCAGTTCACCCCGGAACAGAAGGCCGCCCTGCAGGACCTCAAGGCCTTCTCCAGCGGGTTTGCCGCCGTGGCGGAAGCCGTCTCGCCCTCGGTGGTGACCGTGACCAGCGAGAAGCTGGTGCAGCCCGCGGCCAATCCCTTCGCCCCCTTCGGCAACGACCCCATGTTCCGGCGGTTCTTCGGGGATCCCGGGCGCAACGCCCAGCCCTTCAAGCAACGCGGACTGGGCTCGGGGGTCATCGTCCGCGACGACGGCTATGTCCTCACCAACAACCATGTCATCCAGGGCGCCGACGAGCTGACCGTGGAGCTCTTCGACGGCCGCAAGCTTCCGGCCAAGGTGGTGGGCGCCGATCCGCGCACGGACCTCGCCGTGCTCCAGGTGGAGGCGGACGAGCTCCCTGCCATGAGCATCGGCGACTCGGAGACGATCCGCATCGGGGAGTGGGTCCTGGCCATCGGCTCGCCCTTCAACGAGAACCTGCAGCACACCGTCACGGCGGGCATCGTGAGCGCCACGGGGCGCTCGGGGATGAACCTCAACGAGTACGAGGACTTCATCCAGACCGACGCCGCCATCAACCCGGGCAACTCCGGGGGCGCCCTGGTGAACCTGGACGGGGAGCTGATCGGCATCAACTCGGCCATCGCCTCCCGCACGGGGGGCTCGAACGGCATCGGTTTCGCCATCCCCGCCAACATCGCGGTGGATGTGATGAACGAGCTCATCACCGACGGGAAGGTCACCCGCGGGTGGCTCGGGGTGAGCATTCAGGATGTGAACGAGGACATCGCCGCGGCGATGGGTCTCGAGACCGGCGGCGGCGTGCTCATCAACGCGTTGGTGGAGGACGGTCCGGCCAAGAAGGCCGGTCTTGAGCAGGGCGATGTGATCACCCGCTTCGACGGCAAGCCCATGAAGAACATGGCGGAGCTGCGGCTCGCCGTGGCCAAGGCCGACCCCGACCACGAGGCCCAGGTCACCGTCCTGCGCGACGGGAAGGAGAGGACCTTCGCGGTGCGCCTCGGGGAGTTCCCCGAGGACGGCGCGGTGGCGGCGCTGGAGACGGGAGAGGTCCGCCAGGATGATCTCGGCATCTCGGTGGAGGCCGTCACCCCGGATCTCGCCGCGCGCTTTGAGCTGGCGGACGGGGCGAAGGGCCTGGTGGTGACCGCCGTGGACGGCGGGAGCCCCGCCGAGGAAGCCGGTATGCGGCCGGGCGACCTGGTGCTCAAGGTGAACCGCGAGACCATCCGCTCCCTGGCGGACTACCGGGCCGCGCTGGACCGCAACGCGCAGGGCAACCCGGTGCTTTTCCTCCTCCAGCGGGGGCAGAACACCTTCTTCGTGGCGATCCGCCCGAAGCCCTAGGAGGCCTGGGCGGGGGGCGCCTATACTCGGCCCGTGCGACACCCAACATTCCGGCTGCGCGCGGCGCTCCTCGCGTCCCTCGCCCTTGCATTCCTTGCCGGCTGCGCCCCGACCGGGGCCGGCCCGGGCCAGGACCGCGACCCCGACTGGCCTTACGCCGGGGTCCAGGCCCGCACGCGTCTTCCCGCCGAGCTGATCGGGCAGCCCATCTTCACCGCGCGCTGGATCGCGGCGGATGCCGAGGGGTTCGCGGCCTACACGGAGACCTCGCAGCCCCGCTACCTCTGCCGCATCCCCTTCCTGGATCTGGCCCGCATGCAGTTCCTGGACATGGGCGCCGGCGCCGCCGTGGAGACCATGGGGTTCCTTCCACGGGACCGAAGCATCCTCCTTGTGGGCGCGCTCAACTCACCGCACCACGGCACGGCGGTCCTGGCCCGCTCGCTCCTCGAAGTGGACGCCGAGACCCTCACCCTGGTGGGCATGGTCCCGTTGCCCCGGGACGGAACGGTGCGCGGGCTGGCCACGGACAACTACCGCCGCCGCGTCTATCTGCTGACCGAGACCGCCGGCATGGGCGAGGTCCTCGCGGTGGATCTCTACACCGGCCGCCGCTCCGCAAGCCGGCCGGTGGGGACCGTGCCCGCGGCGGTGGAGCGCAAGGGCCTCGCCGGGGACGCCGACGGGCGGATCCTCTTCTGCCTGGCGGGCGGCGAGGGCGCGCGCAGCGACTTCCAGCCGGTGGGCGCGGACAGCGCGGACCGGCCTCATCTGGTGGTGCTGGAGGCCGAGGGGCTCACCCTGAGGGCGCGGGTCCCGCTGGATCCGGGCTTCGAGCCGCGGGCGGTCGCCTACGACGACGCGCGCTCCCGGGCCTATGTGCTGGAGGCGCGGCGCGATCGCAGCCGCCTCCTGGTGGTGGACGGCAACTTCGACATGGTGCGCATGCGTGTCGACCTCCCCGAGGAGACCACGGACCTGGTGCTCTCGGAGGGATTCGCCTTCGCCCCCGGCTCCCACGGCATCTACATCGTGGATCTCGACCTCGAGACGCTCATCAGCCGGCCGACCCAGTACTTCGACCTGACCGGGGAGATGGCGGTCTCCGGGGACAACGCGCGGGCCTTCGTGCTCTACCAGTCGGCGCGCAGCGGCGAGGCCCCGGGGCTCGCCGTGCTGTCCCTGCAGACCGGGTCGATCCTG
>CAZWKH010000265.1:0-3433 GCA_964633885.1 uncultured bacterium
GGCACGAGGACCGGGTCACCGCGCGGCTCTCGCGCCGGCTGGGCAGAGGGCCGCGGGTCGAGCTGATCGGAACGGCCGCCGAGCGGCGCCTGCCCGACGGCCGCTGGACGAGCCGCGAGCGGCGTGTGGAATCGCGACTGGCCTGGGATCCGTCCGACTCGCGAAGCCTGTGGCTGGATCTCGCCCGCGAGAGGCAGGAAGCGGATCAGGGGATCTACGCCCATGACCAGTGGGAGCTGGGCGGGGGAATCCGCCAGGAGATCCTACGGGACTTCATGCTGGGCATCGACGGCACGGCCACCTTCCGCGCCGGCGCCGGTCGAGCCGAGGCCGGCCGGCTCAACATCCGCCTGAGCCGCTCCCTGAGCTTCGCGGGCGGCAGGCTGGGCGCCGCGGAAGACCTCCCCGAGTACGGTTCCGTGCGCGGCGAGGTTTTCGACGACCGCAACGGCAACGGGAGCCGCGACGACGGTGAGCCGGGGATCCCGGGCCTCGTCCTGCGGCTGGGAAGCGGCGAGGAGGCGATCACCTCCGCCTCGGGAAGCTATCGCCTGGAGCGCGCGGTCCCCGCGCTCGACTATCTCCTCTTCGACCCCGCGCGCCTGCCTGCCCGCTATCTTCCCCCGCTGCTGGACAGGATCGCCCTGCGGCTGCGCCCCGGTGAGAACGCCGTCGCCAACTTTCCCATCCGCCGCTCGGCGGGAGTCTCCGGCCGCGTCGCGGTGCGCGCCGACGACGGGACCCTGATCGGCGTGCCCGATGTGCTGGTCGCCCTTCGGGGCGGGTACCAGGACGCCTTCACCGGCCCCGACGGCCGCTTCTCGCTGACCGGTCTTGAACCCGGTCCGGCCGTGCTCGATATCGTGGAGTGGACCCTGCCGCATGGTGCGCGGCTCTCCGGTGCGGCCGTGAGGGAGCTGCGCCTCGAAGCAGGGGAGACAGCGACGGCCCTGCCCTTCCTGCTGGAGCGTTTGGAGCCCCAGGTGCGCCAGGTCTTCCGCCCCGGCACCCACTGAACGCAGAGGCGGCTCCCGCAGCGCGGAAGCCGCCCCTTCATCTCTTGCGGTCTACCGGGGCCATGGTCCGGATCGTCGGCCCCTCTAGCGCTCGTCCTGCGGCGCCGGGTCCTGTGGCTTGCTGAAGCGCTCCACCTGCTCGGCGTAGGTCTTGCCCTGCGGGTCCTCCGCCAGGGCGCTCCGGGCGTGGGTGAGAGCCTCGGCGCGGTTGCCCAGCGCGTTGCAGACCTCGGCGAGGGTGTCGAGGATCATGGCGCGCTCCCGGCCCGGCTTTGCCAGCTCCGCGCCCTTGCGCGCCAGCTCGTGGGCCTCCTCCAGGTCGAGGCGGTTCTCGAAGCACCACCAGGCGTAGCGGTTGAGCTGGTCGGGATCGGTCATCCATCCCTCGGGCATGGCGGCGCGCTTGAAGTCCCTCGCCTTGGCTCCGTCGCGCAGCACGAGGAGCGCGTAGTCGGGGAGGATGTCCCTGCGCGAGCGCTGTACTTCGGGGTCGGTGCTGCCCTCGGTGCGCTTCACGGCGGCCTCGAGGTAGGGAGCCGCCATCTCCGGCCGCTTCGCGCCGCGCGCGGTGATCACCATGAGGTAGGCGACATCGGCGAGCTCCGCCGGTTTGGCCTTGGGAGAAGCGAGCAGGGCGTCTGCGGCCTTGGTGACCTCCTCCAGGGGGATCGCATCCTGGCGGGCTCCGTAGAAGCTCGCCACAAAGATCCTCATGAGGTAGTCCTTCGCGGGGTCCAGATTGAGCCGCTGCGCCTCGCGGTAGAGGGCGAGGGCCTCGAGATACTGATCCTGGGAGTCAAGCACCATGGCCAGACGGGCGGCGTCGGGCGCGGTGGGGCTCTTCTCGAACCGGGCCCGGCGGGCCTCCACCGTGACCGGGTCGGCCAGCACCGCCTCCGTGGAGCCGAGCCAGGAGGGCTTGTCGTACCCGGCCCAGCGATCCAGAACGGCCCCGTCGCCGTCCAGGACGACATAGGTGGGATAGCCCGTGATCCCGAACTGCTTGGCGAGCTCGGGGCCCGCCTCCTTCTCCGCGTTCACGGCGAGAAAGACGAACCGGCCCAGCGCCTGCTTCACCTCGTTGTCGGAGTCCGCCGCACGGGCGAACGCTTTGCACGAGCCTCACCAGTCGGTGTAGAAGTCGAGCAGCAGGATCCGGTCCTGGGTCTTCGCCTCGGCGAGGGCCCGGTCGTAGGCGGCGCGGGTCTGTGCCGCGGCCGGACGGGCCGAGATCGCCAGGGTTGCGATCAAGGCGGCGAGGACGAGGGTATGACGCTTTCTCATGAGCGGTTCCTCACGGGATGGGGTAAGTGTTTCCAGGGGGCTCGAAGGAAACCGGGAGTCTAGCACGCCGCCCCCGCCCCCCGTTCCTACACCGGGATCCAATAGCTGATCTTGGCCAGGATCCGGTTCTCCGGCTCGGTATTGAAGAAGGCGCGGGTGTCGAGCCGGTTGTCGAAGGAGCCCGGGTCGTCGAATCGCGCCTCGTGGTCCGCGCGGCTGTGCGTCCAGACCAGGAACAGAGTGCTCCCCGGCCGGTACTCCCAGCGGTACACCGCGTTCAGGTTGACCGAGCTGAACCGGAAGTCGCGGTCCGAAGCCTCGAAGCCGTCCCGCGTGTAGGGAAGGAAGGCGTCGGTGAAGGGAGCGGCGAGTTCCCTCGCCCGGCTGAAATCCCCGACGGTGATGAACGGCTGCGCGTAGATCTCCAGGGACTGGTCCCGGCTGAAGAGGAGGCTGGTGCGCAGGGTGAGATCCAGAGTGCGCTGGCGGATCATCCCGAACACATAGCTCACTCCGCCAATCCCGCCCTCCGGGTTCTCGAAGTTGCCCAGGTGCTGGGTCTCGTCGCGGCGGACCTCGTACTCCAGGGCCAGCTCGTGGGTGATCGCGCTGGTCTGGTTCCACCGCACCGAGGCCTCCACCTCGAAGTAGGGGTTCCGCGTCGCGTCCACGAAGTAGATGAGCGAGGCCTGGGTCAGGAAGTCTTTCCGGGTGTCCGTGCTGCCCCCCAGCCACCCGCCCATGTTGGCGGGCTTCTTGATGAGCGGCCCGCCCCCCGGAATGGGCACGACCGGCCTCGCGCCCGTCTCGTCGGGAAGCAGTTCCACCCGGCCGCGGGTCTCGTAGCGCGGAGTGCTCTCCAGGTTGATCTCCAGGCCGGCCCAGACCTCGCGGTAGTTGCGGAACTGGAGCCACCCCTCGAGGACGCCGCCCACGCCGTCGGGACGGGCCCGGCCATAGGACCACACCGGGAGTCCCGAGTGGAGGTCGTAGCCGGTGCGCGGGGCGTAGAGCCAGGACCGCCAGGCGTTGAACTCCAGGTGCCCCTGGTTGAAATGCGCGCTCTTCCCCTCGGGGTTGTAGCGCAGCTGGGCCCAGCAGCCGGTGTTGATCTCGTCCGGCGCCTGCAGGTA
>CAZWKH010000266.1:0-3433 GCA_964633885.1 uncultured bacterium
CCGGCGAGTGGAACGCGGGGCTCCAGCTCACTCAGAGCCTCTTCACCGGGGGCGCCACCTCGAACAGGGTGGCGCAGCGCGCTGCGGACGGACGGCGCGCGCAGGAGGCACTCC
Organism: uncultured bacterium; assembly: GCA_964633885.1. GTDB lineage: Bacteria > Eisenbacteria > RBG-16-71-46 > JABDJR01 > JABDJR01 > CAVXKA01. Next base: position 115 of record CAZWKH010000266.1, read on the forward strand.
GGCTCGCCCGCATCCAGACCGGCCGCGCGGTGCAGGCCGCGCATGATCGCGTGCGCGCCGCGGCGGCGGGGGCGCGGAGCCTGCGCGATGCGGTGGCGAGCTTCGCGGAGGTGGCGCGCATAGAAGCTCTGGCGCTGGAGGCCGGCTCCGGCACGCAGACCGATTTCCTCGCCGCCGAGGCGGATCTGATGAACGCCCGCGCGAGCCTCGCCGAGGCCGAGCGCGCGGAGATCGTCGCCCGGCTCGAGCTGGCCCGTCTCACCGGCGATCTGTCCATCGAGTGGCTGGCCCGCCATCTGGAGGCAAGACCGTGAAGCCCGTGAAACCCCTTCGTATCCTTCTCGCCCTCGCCGTGGTGGCGACGGTCGTCGTCGTTCTGATTGTCCGGCGCGGGAGCGAGAGCACAGCCCCCCTGCGCGTGTCCGGAACGGTGGAGGCCACCGAGGCGCGCCTCGGCTTCGAGGCCCCAGGCCGGCTGGCCGCGGTCCTGGTGCGCGAGGGCGACCGCGTCGTCGCGGGCCAGGTCCTGGCCCACCTGGACACCACCGAGGCCGCGGCGCGGCTCGAGCAGAGCCGCGCGCAACGGGCGGCGGCCGAGGCCCGGCTCCTGGAGCTGGAGCGCGGGTCGCGCAGCGAGGAGATCGCCCAGGCCCGCGCGGAGGCGAGCGCGGCCCGCGACCGCCGCCGCCAGGCCCAGCTCGACATGGAGCGCGCGCGGATCCTCTTCGAGGGCGGCGCGTCGAGCCGCGAGAGCTACGACCGCGCCCTCACCGCCCTGGATGTCGCCACCGCCCAGGCCCAGCAGGCCGAGGAGCGGCTCCTCCTGGTCACCCGCGGCCCCCGCGAGGAGCAGATCGCCGCACAGCGCGCGGTGCTGGCGGGAGCGGACGCCGCGATCGGGGCCATGCAGGCCACCCTCAGCCACATGACCGCCCGCGCCCCCTTCCCCGGCGTGGTCACCCTGCGTCATCGCGAACCGGGAGAGACCATGTCCCCGGGCGCCCCCGCGGTGACGATCATGAACCCCGACGACCGCTGGGTGCGCATCTATGTCCCGGAGAACCGCATCGGACGCGTGCGCCTCGGGGGGGCCGCCGCCATCGCCTCCGACAGCTACCCCGGCAAGCGCTACCGCGGCGAGGTCACCTTCATCGCCAGCGAGGCGGAGTTCACCCCCAAGAATGTCCAGACCGCCGAGGAGCGCGTGAAGCTCGTCTACGCCGTCAAGCTGCGCGTCGCCGAGGACCCGGCGATGGAGCTCAAGCCCGGCATGCCGGTGGATGTGGAGCTGGAGGGCCCCGCGTCGTGAACCCGGAGCCGATGGTCCGCGCGCAAGGGCTCACCCGCCGCTTCCGCGATCTCACCGCGGTGGACGGCCTCGACTTCGAGGTCGGCCGGGGCGAGCTCTTCGGCCTGGTCGGCCCGGACGGAGCCGGCAAGACCACGACCCTGCGCATGCTGGCCGGCGTGCTCCGCCCTTCGGGGGGGGACGCCCTGGTGAACGGAGTGAGCGTGGCCGGCGACCCGGAGCGCGTGAAGCACGATCTGGCCTACATGTCGCAGCGCTTCGGCCTCTACGGCGATCTCACCGTGATCGAGAACCTCCACTTCTACGCCGACCTCTACGAGGTGCCCAAGGCGGAGCGCCCCGCGCGGCTGGAGCGGCTCTTCCGCTTCTCCAACCTCGGCCCCTTCCAGGACCGGCTCGCGGCCAGGCTCTCCGGCGGCATGAAGCAGAAGCTCGGCCTGTCCTGCGCGCTCATCCACGAGCCCAAGCTCCTGCTCCTCGACGAGCCCACCTTCGGCGTGGATCCGATCTCGCGGCGCGACCTCTGGCTCATCGTGCACGAGATGGTGGCGCAGGGAGTGACGGCGATCGTGAGCACGGCCTACATGGACGAAGCCGAACGCTTCGACCGCGTGGCACTTCTCCACCGCGGACGCCTCGCCGCGCTGGACACCCCCGAGGCCCTGCAGCAGCGCCTCGCGGACCGCATCCTGGACCTGCAGGTGGACCGCGTGCGCGAGGCCCGCGAGGCCGCGCTGGCGGATCCCCGGGTGGCCCGCGCCACGGCCTTCGGCGACCGCCTGCACCTCACGGTCGCTTCCGCGCAGGAGGCGGCCGAGCCGGTGGCGCGCGGGCTCCGGGACCGTGGGTTCCGCGTCGGCGAGGCCCGTCCCATCGAGGCGGGGATGGAAGATGTCTTCATCGACCTAGTCGCCGGGGAGGCGGCGCCATGACCCCGGCTGCGGGAACCGCGGCCATCACCGTGGAACGCATCACCAAGCGCTTCGGGGCGTTCACCGCCGTGGACGCGGTGACCTTCGCGGTGGCCCGCGGCGAGGTCTTCGGCTTCCTGGGACCCAACGGGGCGGGAAAGACCACCACGATCAAGATGCTGGCGGGACTCCTGCCGCCCACTTCGGGGACCGGCTCGGTGGCCGGCTTCGACATCGCCACCGCCACCCGCGAGGTGAAGCGGCGCATCGGCTACATGTCGCAACTCTTCTCGCTCTACGCGGACCTGAGCGTGGAGGAGAATGTCGCCTTCTTTTCCGGGCTCTACGGGGTTTCCGGCCCCCGCGCAGCACAGCGGCGCGACTGGGTGCTGGAGATGGCGGGACTCCGGGATCACCGCCGCCGCCTCACCCGCGACCTGCCCCTGGGTTGGAAGCAGCGCCTGGCGCTGGGCTGCGCGGTGCTGCACGAACCGCCGGTGCTGTTTCTCGACGAGCCCACCTCGGGGGTGGACCCCGTCTCCCGGCGCGCCTTCTGGGAGCTCATCTACTCCCTGGCCGCGCAGGGAACCACCGTGCTGGTGAGCACGCACTACATGGAGGAGGCCGAGTACTGCAACCGCCTCGCTCTCATGAACCGGGGCAAGCTGATCGCGCTGGACACACCGAGGAACCTCCACCAAGGCATGAGCCGGCCGGTCCTGGAGATCCGCAGCGGCGACGGACCGCGCGCGGCGGCGGCTCTGGCGGGGCGGGAGGGGATCCTGGAGGCGGGCATGTTCGGCCGCCATGTGCACGCCATCGTGCGGGACGCCGACGAGGCATCCCGCGTCGTGCCCGCGGCGCTGGAGGAGGCGGGGGTCGCTCTGCTGGGGATCCGGCCCGTGGAACCCTCGCTCGAGGATGTCTTCATCGCCCTGGTCCGGGAGCAGGGCGGAGCCCCGGTGGACTAGGCCATGCTGAACCGACGCCGGCTCCTCGCCGTGTCCCGCAAGGAGATCCTCCAGCTGCGCCGCGACACGCGCAGCCTCATCCTCGCCTTCCTCCTTCCGGTGCTGCTCCTCGTGCTCTTCGGATACGC
>CAZWKH010000267.1:0-3396 GCA_964633885.1 uncultured bacterium
CGCGCCGAGGAGAAGGCCTGATGAACGGCAGGACCCGGTGGCTGACGGGTGGGGCGCTCGACGCGTTGCTGGATCGCTTCGCCCGGGAAGCCGTGCTGATCGCGCCCGTCCGCATGGAGGGAGAACTGCTCTTCCGCCGGGTCACGGACCCGGGACGGATCGCGCGGGGCTATGTGAACACGCTGGTCCCCCCCAAGGAGCATTTCCTGCCCTCCCCGGAGCGGCTCCTGTCCTACCGGGTCGAGAAGGGCGTGCCTGTCCTCGGCGGCGCCGAGGATTCCCCGCACCCCGAGACGATTCTCTTCGGGGTGCGCAGCTGCGATGTGGCGGGGCTGGCCTATCTGGAACGGTTCCTGAGCGGAGAGATGTTCGACCGGCCCGATACGGCCGACGGTCCCTTCATCCGCCGGCGTGAGGCGGCGACGCTCCTCTCCGTCGTCTGCCGGGATCCCGGGGAGAGCTGCATGTGCGTTTGCTGCGGGGGAGGGCCGGCGCTGGACGGCGGCTACGACTGGCAGCTCACGGAGCTGGGCGAGGGCTGGCTGGTGGAGATCGGCAGCGAGAGGGGGGAGCGGCTCGCGGCCCGCTGCGCGGCAAGCCTCGGCGATCCCCCTCCCACGGCCCTCGCCGAGAAGGACGCCCTGGTGCAGGAGACCGTGAAGCGGCTCACCGAGACGAGCGTCCACCGCGTGCAGACGATGGTGGCGAGCCGCATGGTTTCGGCGGGAACGCTGGGCCGCGACTTCTGGGATCAGATCGGCGAGCGCTGCTCCGAGTGCGGGGGCTGCGCGTTCGTCTGCCCTACCTGTTCCTGCTTCAATGTCGCCGATGTGAACCCGCCCGGCGCAGCGGGTTTCGAGGAGCCCGGAGAGGAGTTCGCCCCGGCGGTCCCCGGCGGCGTCACCGGGGAAGTCCCGGACGGCGCGTGGGACCGCGTGCGGCTGCGCGATTGCTGCATCCTGCCCGGCTTCATCCGGCAGGCGGGAGGCGGCTACCCGCGGGAGACCTGCGGCGAGCGCTGTCTGACCCGCTTCTTCCACAAACTCTCGCTGCAGTTCAGCGACCGGATGGGAGCCCTGGGGTGCACCGGATGCGGGCGCTGCATCGTGACCTGCATGGGCGGGTGCGGCATCGACCGCGTCGCGGGGCTCATGACCGATACGGCGGCAAAGGCGGGGTCCCTGCGACGGCGCGCCGTGCAGGGCGCCCTCGGCCGGGAGAAAGGCTGATCGTCCATGGCAGGCACCACCGAAGCCCGGTCCGCGCGAACCCGGCCGCCCGGGGACCTCTACCGGCCGCGGCTCACGCGGGTTCTGGAGCGGCGTGAGGAGATCGCGGCGACGCCCCAGTCGAGGCCGGTGGTCACGCTCTGCCTGGACCGCGAGGGTCTCGATTTCCTGCCGGGGCAGTTCTTCGAGGTCGGCGTGTTCGGGGCAGGAGAGGTCCCGATCTCCGTGTCCTCTCCTCCGGGTCTGACGGATCACCTGGCCATCACCGTCCGCTCGGCTGGGGTCGTCTCGAACCTGCTCACCCGCATGCAGCCCGGCGACCTCGTGAGCCTGAGGGGCCCGGCGGGAAACAGCTTCCCGGTGGAGGAGAACTACGGCCGCGACGCCCTCTTCGTGGCCGGCGGGATCGGTCTGGCGCCGTTGCGCGGGCTCTTGTGGGAGATGCTGCTTCGCCGGTCGATGTTCGGCCGGATCGTCGTGTTGCATGGCGCTCGCACGCCCCATGACCTTCTCTACCCCTGGCAGTACCCGCAGTGGAAGAAGCTGGGGGTGGAGCTGATCCTGGCCTCGGATCGCGGCGACGGGGATTGGGAGCGGGGCACCGATCCTCCCCGCCAAGTCGGGTTCATCCCGAGCCTCTTCCCGCAGCTCACTCTCGACCCGGCCCGCACCGTGGCGTTTCTCTGCGGGCCGCCGATCATGATCCGTGTCGCTTGCGAGGATCTGGTCCGCAACTACGGCTACGCGCCGGACCGCCTCACCGCGACCCTGGAACGCCACATGAAGTGCGGCGTCGGCAAGTGCGGCCACTGCGTCGTCGTCGATCGCTATGTCTGCATGGACGGTCCCGTGTTCCGATACGACGAACTCCTGGCGCTCGATCGCATCGAGCCTCCCTGGTAGGAGACCGGAATGAGCGAGGTGGCAGGGCGGATACCTGGGCTTCTGCGCGGACGCCGCGCGGTGCTGGTCGGGGTGGGGAACCCCCTGCGCGGCGACGACGGGGTCGGCTCGCTGCTCGCGCGACGCCTGGTTGCGCGGGGCGCCGGGCGCGTGCTCGACGCCGAGACGGTGCCCGAGAACTTCCTGGGAACGCTTCTTGAGGATCCCGCCGATCTGATCCTCCTCGTGGACGCCGTGGAACAGGGAGCGAGACCGGGAACCTGCTGCATGGGTCCCGCGCGGATCCTCGGGGAACGCTGCTCGTCCACCCACGCGCCGTCGCTGCTGCTCATGGCCCGGATGCTGGAGGCGAGGCGCAAGGAGGTCTGGCTCCTGGGCATCCAGCCCGGATCCACGGAGATTGCCGCGCCGCTGAGCGAACCGGTGCGCGCGGCAGCATCCGCCCTGGAGGAGGCGCTGGTCCACGCCCTGTGCCCGGGGGAAACCGCCGATGTCTGATCCCGGAGCGGCCTGGTTCCTGTTCCTGATCGGCATTCCGCTGATCGGCGCCTTCGGCGCGGCGCTCCTGCGGGGCCGCGCGAGCGACGGCATCGCCGTGGCCGCCTCGGGTGCCGGGGCGGCGGTGGCCTGCGCGCTGGTCGCGACCCGTGGCATCGCGGGAACGACGGTTCGCCTCGGCGGGATCCCGATCCTGGACCGCCTCACCGGACACCCCATCCCGCTGTTCGGATTCGCGCTCGATCCGCTCTCGAGCATGGTCCTCCTCGGCTCCACGGTCATCGGCTTCCTCTGCGTCCTGTACTCCACGGCCTATGTGGGTCCGCAGAACCGCGAGACCCCGGCCCGCGACGACCGGCGCGCCTACTCCTTCTGGATGCTGCTCTTCATCGCGGCCATGTCCGGGCTGGCCGTCTCGTCCACGCTCTTCCAGATGTTCCTCTTCTGGGAAGTCACGACGGTCTGCTCCTGGGCGTTGATCGGGTTCTACGAGGAGGAACCCGAGTCCCAGGCGGCGGCGCAGAAGGCGTTCCTCATGACCGCCGGCGGCGGACTCTGCCTGCTCGCGGCACTGCTGGCGGTGGTGGGATTGACCGGATCGGCCGACTTCGACGCGCTGGGGCGGCTGCCCGCGGAGGTCCGAGCCGGTGCGGCCACCGCGCTGGTGCTGCTCCTCTGCGTCGGGGCCTGGGCGAAGTCGGCGCAGGTGCCCTTCCACACCTGGCTGCCCTCGGCGATGGTCGCGCCGAGCCCGGTGAGCGCGTAT
>CAZWKH010000268.1:0-3337 GCA_964633885.1 uncultured bacterium
GGGGGCTCGATCAGGTTCCCCTTCACCCCTCCCTCCATGCGCAACCACGGCAACTTCGTCGTGTCGCTCCAGCAGGTGGTTCGCTGGCTCTCCGCCCAGGCGGAACAGCGCGGGGTGGATGTGTTCTCCGGCTTTCCAGCCGTCGCGCTCCTCACCGAGGGCGATACCATCACCGGCGTTCGCACCGGAGACAAGGGGATCGACAAGCAGGGACGCCGGCGGCCGAACTTCGAGCCGGGGGTGGACATCAAGGCCAAGGTGACGGTCCTCGCCGAGGGAACCCGAGGCAACCTCACCAAGCAGCTCGTCCGTGACCGGTACCTGAACGGGATCGTGCCCCAGACATACGGGACCGGGGTGAAGGAGGTCTGGAAGCTGCCCGCGGGGCGCGTCCAGCCGGGCGCGGTCTACCACACCATGGGCTTCCCGACCGACGCGCGTACCTACGGCGGCGGGTGGGTCTACGGGATGGCCGGCGACAGGGTCTCGCTGGGCCTGGTGATCGGCCTGGACTACCGGAGTCCCTTCACGGATCCCCATGCGGAGTTCCAGCGCTGGAAGACCCATCCCTTCCTGCGGCGCATCCTGGAGGGCGGCGAGATGCTGGCCTACGGCGCCAAGACCCTGCCCCTGGGCGGGTGGTTCTCGATGCCGCGACGCGTGCTGCCCGGCGCCCTGCTCATCGGAGACGCCGCGGCCTTTCTCAACGCGGAGCGCCTCAAGGGGATCCACCTCGCCGTCGAGAGCGGGATGCTGGCGGCGAAGGCCGTCTTCGGGGCGCTGCGGGAGGAGGATTTCTCCGAAGCCTCCCTCGCCGCCTTCGACCGGCTCTTCGAGGCCAGCGCGGCGCGGGCCGAACTCCACAAGGGGCGCAACTTCCACCAGGGCTTCCAGGGCGGGCGCTGGGCGGGGATGGCCAACGCGGCGCTGCTCATGCTCACCGGCGGCAGCGGCTTCGGCGACCGCACCCGCGTGGCCAAGGACCACACCCACATGCGCAAGCTCTCCGCCGCGCCGCCCAGGCCGGAGCCGGTCAAGTTCGACGGGGTGCTGACCTTCGACAAGCTGAGCGATGTGTTCAAGTCGGGGAGCGTCCACGAAGAGGATCAGCCGTCCCACCTCGTCGTGGCGGATCTCGATCTCTGCGCGACCCGATGCGTCGAGGAGTACGGGAACCCCTGCCAGCATTTCTGCCCCGCCGGGGTCTACGAGATGGTGGAGGGGGAGAGTCCCTCGGGGAAGAAGCTTCAGATCAACTTCTCGAACTGCGTGCACTGCAAGACCTGCGACATCGCGGACCCCTACGAGATCATCACCTGGGTTCCTCCGGAGGGAGGCGGCGGTCCCAAGTACCTCGACCTCTAGACGGCCTCGGCGGGACTACTCGAAGCGGGTCAGCGTGATGTCGAGAAGCCGTGTCCGGTTGTGGGCGTGGCGCCACTGCATGAGGATGGGGCTCTGGTAGGTGCCTTCGATGATCGACGGCCCCCCATCGCCGTCGCTGACCACCAAGCTCACGGAGCGCTTCATGCGCAGGGCCCGCGCGGCGGGCAGCGCCAGCAGCTTGTCCACCACCCGCTCCAGCCCCGAGTTCCCCGCTCCCAGCTTGTCCATGACCTCGTTGAGCACCTGCACGAAGTCGTACTTGGCGTAGTTGAGGGCCTTGGCGGGAACCGATCGCGGGTCCAGGAACATGTTCCGGCTCTTCTCGGCGATGAAGTAGAGCGGGTTGCGCAGGACCTCGGCGAAGTCGTGCTTCATGAGGAGCGTCTCGTACTCGTTCACGGTCAGGGCGGCGTGGCGCTCTCCATGCGCCAGCGAGACATCGATGCGGCCCTTGCGGACCCCATGCCTCTCCAGGACGCGCTGGAGTTCCTCATACAGGCCGTAGCGGGGATCCTTGAGGTTGACCGAGTCGATCGGGTGATGCGAGATCGGGACCTCGGCGCGGAGGCGGGTGACCACATCCTCCCGGTTGTACCCGATGACCGTGGTCCGCCGTCGCCGGGCGGCCTGCTCGTGCACCCCGTCCAGCTCGATGAGGTAGACCGGGGCCTCGGTGCGGTTGGAGTAGGTCACGCAGTTCCTGAGACCCGATCCGATGAAGGTGAGGTGGGAGTGGCCGTTCTTGGGCTCGTGCCGGCGCTGCTCCTCGCTCAGCTCGCTGCGCAGGCTGAGCCGGTCATGCTGGTAGTCGGCCCCGGGAGGAAACATGCTCCCGTAGGAGGCCATGAACCCCTCGACGGAATGCCGGTCGTGGTTGAGCCTCGCGCAAAGGCTCTGTTCCAGGTAGCCGGCCGTGGTGTGGTGGGAGGAGTAGAGGGCCTTGCGGTATCGGTCAAAAAAGCCGTCAAAGCCTGCGGCGACCCGCGCGCGCACATCGATCAGGTCGAATCGCGCGCGAGGCTCGATCTCAAGGGTGAGCGCTGAGGGTGGGACCATGGGCTTCTGGAATCTCCAGGGGAGAGATTCTACGCCCCTCCTCGGGCAAGGTCAACGCCGGCCTCCCGCCAGGCGTGGAATGCGCCGGCCGACTCTGGCAGAATCCCCCGGTCGTTGCGAGAGGAGGACGCATCATGCGCGCCGTGCGCATCCTGGAACATGGAGGCCTGGAGGCCCTGACCCTGACCGAGCTGCCCGATCCGGAACCGGGACCGGGGGAGGTCCGCGTCCGCATCCGCGCCGCGGCCCTCAACCACCTGGATGTCTGGGTGCGCCGCGGCGTGCCCGGTGTGCGCTATCCCCTTCCCCTGGTGCCGGGCTGCGACGGATCGGGGCTGGTGGATCGCCTCGGACCCGGGGTGGAGGGCCTGGAGCCGGGCACGGCCTGCGTGCTGGCCCCCGGCGTGGCCTGCGGGCTCTGCGAAGCCTGCGCGAGGGGAGACGACCATCTCTGCCGGCGCTACGGGATCCTCGGGGAGCACCGCGACGGGACCTGCGCCGACTTCGTGGTGGTCCCGGCGCGCAATGTCCTGCCCAAGCCCGACCGCCTCTCCTTCGAGGAGGCGGCCGCCGCCCCGCTGGTCTTCCTGACCGCCTGGCACATGCTGGCGGGCCGCGCCGGGCTGCGGCCCGGCGAGACGGTTCTCGTCCACGCCGCGGGAAGCGGCGTCTCCACCGCCGCGGTGCAGATCGCGGTGCTCCTCGGCGCCCGAGTGTTCGTCACGGCGGGGAGCGCCGAGAAGCTCCGGCGCGCGGAGGAGCTCGGAGCCGAGGCGGGGATCAACTACCGCGAGCAGGACTTCGTGGCGGAGCTGCGGCGGTTGACCGGCAAGCGGGGAGTGGATGTGATCGTGGATCACATCGGCAAGGACACCTGGGAGGGCAACATCCGCAG
>CAZWKH010000269.1:0-3336 GCA_964633885.1 uncultured bacterium
ACCCCGGCCACATTGGGGCCCATGGCCGGCATGAGAGGGTTCACCCGGCCGCCGGTCTCCTCGGACACGAGCTTCTGAACGACCCGTGCCGCCATCGGCACCGCGGAAACCCCCGCCGCTCCGATGCAGGGGTTGAGCTTGCCCCCGGCGGGCAGGAACAGGTTCAGGAGCTTGGCCAGGAGCACCCCTCCGGCCGTGCTGAAGACGAACGCCACCGCGCCCAGCAGGAGGATGAGGATGGTCTTGACGGTGAGGAAGTTCGCGGCGTCCATCGTCGCGCCCACCGTGAGGCCGAGGAACATGGTCACGATGTCGATCAGCGAGGACCCCGCGGTCTTGCGCAGGCGCTCGGTCACTCCGCATTCCCGCAGGAGGTTTCCGAACATCAGCATGGCCATGAGCGCCGCCGAGGAGGGCACGGCCAGCGAGGCGAGGGTGCCGGTGATGACCGGGAACAGGATCACTGCCGTCCGCCCCACCTCGCGCGGCTGGGCCATGTCGATGGCGCGCTCGCGGCGCGTCGTGAGCAGCCGGATCACCGGCGGCTGGATGATGGGCACCAGAGACATGTAGCTGTAGGCCGCCACCGCGATCGGGCCGAGGAGGTGCGGGGCCAGGCGCGCCGACAGGTAGATCGAGGTGGGACCGTCCGCGCCGCCGATGATGCCGATGCTGGCCCCTTCCTGCGGCGTGAATCCGAGCAGGTACACCGCTCCCAACCCTGCCACGAAGACGCCGAACTGGGCGGCGGCCCCCAGGAGAAAGGTGAGCGGCTGCGCCAGCAGCGGACGGAAATCGGTGAGCACGCCCACGCCCAGGAAGATCACCGGAGGCAGGAAATCGGTGAGGATCCCCTGCCGGTAGACCAGGTTGATGATCCCGCTGTCGTGCGAGCCGAGCTCGGCCAGGGGAAAATTGGCGATGAGGATGCCGAAACCGATGGGAATGAGCAGGAGCGGTTCGTAGCCCTTCGCGATGGCCAGGTAGATGAGGACCCCGGCGACCAGGTACATCACCGCGTGGCCGAGGGTCAGGTGGGCAAAGCCCGACTGGGAGGCGAGCTGCTGGATGGTGTCCATGGACTCGCCTTTCTAGGACAGCACCAGGAGCGGCTGCGTCGCGTCGATCTCCTGCCCGGCGGCGGCGTTCACGGCGATGACGACCCCATCCGCGGGGGATCGGATGTCGTGCTTGGCCTTCATGGCCTCCACCGCGGCCACGGTCTGCCCCTTCTTGACCTGGTCCCCGACCTTCACCGAGACCCCGATCACCTCCACCCGGCCCCCGAAGGGCGAGAAAACCGGGATCGGGGCTCCACCCGCGGGGGTCGCGACCGCAGCCGCCGCCGGGACCGGGCCGGGCAGAGGAACCGCCACTCCGCCCCCACCGGCCATTCCGGAGGGCTCCAGGGTGATGGTGAACACCCTCGCCCGCCCGTTCTCCTCCACCGTGCAGCGGGTCTGGATCGGGCCCGACGGAACCGCGGGGGGAGCGGAGGGGGGGGGCGCGGCCGCCTTCTCGGCCGGCTTCTTCTTGAGGGGGACATCGATCTTGGGCTTGCCGGTCAGAAGCCGGATGCCCTCATTCATCTCCAGGGGCATCCCGGGCACGATGGCCGAGAGCACGAGGAAGACATTCTCGTCGGTGACGGGAAGCTTGCGCTCGGCGAGCGCCTTGCGCGCGGTCTCGATGTGGTTCGGGGCGGCCTCCAGGGGATCCCCGTCGAAGGGGGGCAGCTCCAGCTCCTGGGACGCCTTCCTCACCACCTCCGGATCGGGCGGCAGCGGCGTCTTGCCGAAGTAGCCCAGCACGGCCCGCGCGTACCCATCCTCAATGCGCTCCCAGCGGCCGTAGAGCACGTTGTTGAACGCCTGAAGCCAGTACTGCTGGCTCCCCGGAGTGACGCTGGTCCAGGCTCCGCCCGCCTCCACCACGACAGGGAACTCGGCCAGAACCTCTCCGTACTTCTCCAGGATCCCCGCCTTGACCATCATGTGGACATTCGGGCCGATCGCCCCGCCCGGCATGGGGAATCCGACGACCCGGGCGTCGGCGGTAGTGGTGGCCGGGTTGAAGTCGTAGTCCTTGAGGAGCCCGGTCAGACAATCCTCGATCGGGTTCATCGCCGCCGGATCGATGTCCAGCGAGTATCCCGTCCCCTTCAGCGCGTGCGCCATCGACCGGACATCCGGTTGCACGGTCCCGCTGGCCAGGGGCCGCACCGAGAGGTCGATCCCGTCCACCCCGCCCTCGATCCCGGCCATGTAGCAGGCAACGGCCATGCTCGCGGTGTCGTGGGTGTGGAGCCAGAGGGGCATCTCCGGCGGCATCAGCTTGCGCACGCCGACGGCGGTCTCGTAGACCGTGCGCGGGTCGCAGGTGCCGCTGGCGTCCTTCAGGCAGAGGCTGTCGACGCGCACCTCCCCGGCCAGGAGCCGGCGCGCGATGTCGATGTAGAACTCCGAGGTGTGCACGCGGTCCGAAATGAAGGGCAGACCCATCAGGGCCACGCAGGCCTGGTGGTGCATCCCCGCCTCCACGATCGGACGCCCGGTGTTGACGAGGTTGCGCGTGTCGTTCATGTAGTCGAAGTTGCGGTCCCAGGTGGTGCCGTACTTCTTCATCAGGCGGGCCTGCAGCCGGAGCGCCTCCAGGGACTGCGTGGTGAGAGTGACCCCCGACACCGAGCGTGTCAGGATCTGCAGGTCCGCGTCGGGTCCCACCGCGTCGCGAATCGCCTGCATGTCCGCAAAGGGATCCTCCCCGAGGTAGAAGTAAGGGGCCTGGTACCGCGCTCCCCCCCCGAACTCGAAGTGGCGGATCCCGAGCTTCGCGGAAACCTTGACCGCCTCCAGAAAGTCCCCCAACCGGACCTTGCCGCCGAAGGCGCTCTGCAGGCCGTCGCGAAAGGCCGTCATCATCACCCGGATCTGCTTGGGCTTTCCGGCACGGATCATCGTTCCTCCTCCACCCGCGTCACCCGCGACCCCGGATAGGCCCGCCCGGCAGCCGCGGCAACCGCCGCCAGGAGCGCGGCGTCGCGCGTCCCGGCGCGGGGGGCGAACACGAGGGTGATGGCGCGAAACACGAGAGCGAGGGCGGCGAGCAGCAGGAGCACCGTCGCCATCCCGACCAGACAGACCATCACGAAGTTGGGCGTCTCCATGCCGGCATCATACGCGGGCGCGGATGGAATTGAACCCTTTTTCGTGCCTATTTTTCGGTCGTATACAACTCGCTCAATTTTTCCGGCCGGAAGAGGGGGAATTCAGATAAAGACGATCCTTACCATCCGTTGGCCGCCTCCTGGATCTCGATCCCACGCCACCCCCGGAC
>CAZWKH010000270.1:0-3326 GCA_964633885.1 uncultured bacterium
ACCGCGCACGAGGCTCGCGATGGACGGGGGAGCGGGCTCGTTGTGCCGGGCCAGCACATCGTCGCCGGTGAGGCTCACGAGAAGCTCGGTGAGCCGCGCGTCGAGCGCGCGGGCGTCGTCGGCCAACACGGGATCGGCTCCCGGCGTGTCGTCTATCGCCTTCTTGAGGTGCGCGAGCCTTTCCCGGGCCTCCCGCGCCGACTCGACCGCGCCGAGCACCGCCCGCTGGAGACGCTGCGTCTGCTGCTGGAACGCGAGCAGTGCCCCACGGTCCTTCGCAGGAAGGGTCGCGGTGCCCAGCGGCGCTGCGACGAATTCCTGAGGCCCCGCCAGCCGCGTCACCTTGCCGTCGACGCGCGCCCAGAGCGAGACGCTGTACCTGCCGGGGGAGGCGAGGGGTCCGGCGGGCGGCTCGTCCCAGGGCGACAGCTCCCTCGCCTTCAGGCTGACCGGGTTCGCCGCCGGGTAGCGCAGATCCCAGGCCACGCGGTGGAAGCCCTTGGTGACCGGTCCCGTCAGGCGGCGCACGACAGTTCCGGCTTCGTCGGTGACGGTGAGAAGGACGACGGGGTCTTCCTCCCGCTCCTCCGCCCGCAAGCTGTCCCAGTCCGGGTAGAAGACGCTCTTGCCCGCCTCCATCAGCCCCTTTTCCGCCTCGCGCCGCCTCTCGGCGCGGGTCTTGATCTCGTCGCGCAGGTAGTAGGTGAAGACGGCGCCGAAGGGGGGGTTGGGTGCGGTGAAGAACGCGTCGCCCAGGCTCGCCTTCTCGCGGCCGCCCATAGGGGAGGAGGGGATGAACATCCAGGCGGGCTTTACCGGAAAGAGCATCGAGGCGCTGTCCACGACTCCGGGCGCGAACCGCAGCGGCGAGTAGTCGTCGAGGATGTAGAACCCGCGTCCAAAGGTTCCGGCCACGAGGTCGCTCTCACGCCGCTGGATGGCGAGATCCCTCACTGCGATGACCGGGATCCCGGCCTCGATCTGAATCCACCGCTTCCCGCCGTCCGCGGTGAAGAACACCCCGAACTCCGTGCCGGCGAAGAGGAGGTCGGGGTTTTCGTGGTCCTCCACCAGCGCGTAGACCGTGCCGCGCTCGGGAAGGTCCCCGGCTATGGACTTCCAGCTCCTTCCGCGATCGGTGCTCTTCAGCACATAGGGTTTGAAGTCGCCCATTTTGTGGTTGTCGAAGGCGGCGTAGAGGGTGGCCGGGTCGTGAAGCGAGGCAACGAGCCGGGAGACATAGGTCAGCCCGGGCACGCCGGGGAAGCGCTCCACCTTGCGCCAGGTCCCGCCCCCGTCCTCGCTCACCTGCACGAGGCCGTCGTCGGTGCCCGCGTAGAGGAGCCCCTCCACCAGGGGGGACTCGGTCAGGGAGACGATGTTGCCGTAGTAGGAGGTGGAGGCGTTCTTCGCCACGGCGTCGATGCTCCAGACCCGGTCCATGATCTCGAGCCGGTTCCGGTCGAGGCGCCGGGTGAGGTCGGGGCTCACCGCCCGCCAGGAATCCCCCCGGTCGTCGCTGCGGAAAACCCGCTGGGCGGCGATGTAGAGCCGGGTATGCGCGTGGGGGCTCAGGACCAGCGGTGAATCCCAGTTCCACCGGAGAGGATCCTCTCCCGGCTCCGCCATGGGCTGGATGTCGATGGCCTCGCCGCTGCGGCGGTCGAAGCGGACGAGTCCCGCGTGCTGCCACTGCGAGTACACGATGTTGGGATCCGTCGGATCCACCTGGCTCTGGAAGCCGTCCCCGCCCACGGTGATGAACCAGTCCGAGTTCATGATGCCGTGGTTGGTGACCGTGCGCGAGGGCCCGCCGAGGGTGTTGTTGTCCTGGGTGCCCCCGTAGACATTGTAGAAGGGCGCGGCGCTGTCCGCGCACACCTTGTAGAACTGCGTGACGGGCAGGTTGGCGCTGAAGAACCAGGTGGCGCAGCGGTCGAAGGTCTGGTAAAGGCCGCCGTCGCACCCCGCGATCATGTGGTCGGTGTCGTCGGGGTTGATCCAGAGCGCGTGGTTGTCCACATGCTTGTAGGTCTCGCCGACCTTGCGGAAGGTCTTTCCGCCGTCCTCGGTGACATGCATCCAGGTGTCCATCGAGTAGACACGATCAGGGTTCTTCGGATCCGCAACGAGCTCCTGGTAGTACTGGGGGCTCTGCGACTGGTAGTCGCTCATCTTCTCCCAGGTGCCGCCGGCGTCCGTCGACCGGTAGAAGCCGTCCTTCTTCCGATCGGCGGCCTCCACCAGGGCGTAGACGGTCCGGGGCGCGGCGGGGGAGATCGCGAGGCCGATGCGCCCGAGATCCCCCTCGGGGAGCCCGTTGGTGAGCTTCCGCCAGGTGGCGCCGGCATCGTCGGACTTGTAGAGCGCGGATCCGGGACCGCCGTCGATGAGGGTCCATACGCGACGGTGCCGCTGGTAGGCGGTCGCGTACATCACATCCGGGTTGCCGGGCTCGAAGATCACATCGCTCACCCCGGTGTAGGGATCGATCTGGAGGACGGCATTCCAGGTTTTCCCGCCGTCCGCGGTGCGGTAGAGCCCCCGGTCGCCGCCCTTCGACCAGAGGGGTCCCTGGGCGGCCACGAACACGACCTTCGAGTCGCGGGGATCCACGAGGATCTTCCCGATGTGCTCGGAGTTCTCCAGGCCGGCCTTCTCCCAGTTGCGCCCGCCGTCCACGGACTTGTACACGCCGTCCCCGTAGCCCACGCTGCGCTGGCTGTTGTTCTCCCCGGTGCCCACCCACAGCGTGAGCGGGTTGGAGGGATCCACGGCGACGCAGCCGATGGAGTAGGAGCCGGTCTCGTCGAAGATGGGAGTCCAGGTCGTCCCCGCGTTGATCGTCTTCCAGACCCCCCCCGAGGCCACCGCCACGAACCAGGTGTTCGGCTCGGATGGGTGGACGGCGAGATCGCCGATCCGGCCCGAATTGACGGCGGGGCCGATACCGCGGAACGCGAGTCCCGCGAAGGTTCCCGGCTTGAGCCGCGAGTCCTCCTTGGCCGCCCCCGCCGAGGCGCCTGCGGCAAGAATGGTCGAGAGGGCGACGAGCAGGGCGAGGGGGAACGAGCGTGCAGTCATCGGGCGGCCTCCATGCGTGAACTGGACCGGGGGCCGCAAGAATACACGACGGCGGGCCGGGCGCGCTCCTGCTAGAATGCGCCGCGTTCGAGCCTTCCTGCCGCATGCGGACACCCTGGCCGGGGGATGGGAATGCTGAAGCAGCTCTTCAAGGTCAAGACCCTGGACGCGCTCCTGCACGAAGGCGAGGCCCCCGAGCGGCGGCTCAAGCGCGTGCTGGGATCCTTCGATGTGGTGATGCT
>CAZWKH010000271.1:0-3312 GCA_964633885.1 uncultured bacterium
AGGCGCTGGACTACGAGACGCGGAACCGGTTCGTGCAGGTGGGGATCGACGAGTCCTCGGAGCAGACCCGGCGGATCTTGAGACGCCAGCGGGAGGCGGACACCCTGGAAGGGGTGTTGCGCCGCGAGGAGAGTTCCGTGGTGCGCCGGGTGCAACAGAACGTCCAACGGTTGCTGCGGCCCCTCAAGGTCGTGAACCCCTACGCTCCGTCCCTGGCGTATCCCGACGAGCGGCTGCAGATGCGGCGGGAGCAGAAGAAGTACCTGACGCTCATCAAGGCCATCGCGCTGCTGCACCAGCATCAGCGGGAGGTGAAGCGGGCCCGGCGGGGGGAGGTCGAGGTGGAGTACGTGGAGGTGATCCCTTCCGACATCGCCCTGGCGAACCGGCTGGCGCGCCAGGTTCTGGGGAGGAGCCTGGATGAGCTGGCGCATCCGACGCGGCTGTTGCTCAAGCACCTGGTGGACCTCACCGGGGAGAACGGCAGCGGTGGCAACGGGCGGCTGTTCACGCGTCACGAGGTGCGTCAGGCGACGGGCTGGACCGACTGGCAGGTGCGGGTGCATCTCCGGCAGCTCCTGGATCTGGAGTACGTGGTGATGGCAACAGGGCGCAACGGGAAGCGGATGACCTACGAGCTGCTGTTCGAGGGGGACCCGGAGGAGGACACGCGGTACCTGGCGGGGCTGGTGGACGTGAAGAATCTGCCGGCGCGGCCTCGCCATCCTGCTGAAGATCCTCGACCTTGTGAGGGGAAAGCCCACCTTGTGAGCGAAACGGGCACCTTGTGAGGAAAAGGGCGACCTTGAGGGTACCTTGTGAGCGGACCTCACAAGGTGGAAGTGGAAGCGGGTCTTCCTGTTAAGGGTGAAAACGGGCGACCTTGTGAGCTTTTTGGGGAAAGGTGGGGGGGGTCTCGTGCGGAGGGAGCGGCCGGTTCAGGCAGGATGGTGCCGAATCCCGCCTTCGGCACCACCGGCGAAGCGGTGGGAGGGACTGATGCAGGACGGTACGCGCCGGCGGCTCGGGCTGCTCGTCGAGCGGTTCGTGGAGCAGATGCGGGTGTGGGGGTGGTCGGAGCGGACCGTGGGCTCGTACCGCTCGCACCTGGGGTTCTTCCTCGCGTACCTCGACGCTGAGACCGACGTGGAGGAGATCACGTCCGTCACCCCCGAGGTCCTGCACGCCTACCAGACGTACCTCTACGGCTGGACGGGTGGGGAAGGCCAGGGGCTCTCCATCGCCACCCAAGCGGCGCGGCTGTCGGTCCTCCGGTCGTTCTTCCGGTTCCTGGTGAAGAGCGACGTCCTGCTCTACGACCCCGCAGCCGCTCTGGAGCTGCCGAAGCGCAAGGGGATCCTGCCCCGGTCGGTGCTGTCGAAGAAGGAGATGAAGCAGCTCCTGGCGGCGCCGGACGCCACGACGCCGCTGGGGCTGCGGGACCGGGCGATCCTGGAGGTGCTCTACTCGACGGGGATCCGCAACGCCGAGCTGCGGTCCCTGCAGCTCTACGACCTGGATCTGGACCGGGGCCTGGTCCGGATCAACGAGGGGAAGAACGCGAAGGACCGGGTGGTTCCGCTGGGGGAGGTGGCCGGCAACTACCTGCGGGAGTACCTCAGCGAGGCCCGGCCGAAGCTGCTTGTCTCGCGGGGCCGGAACGGTGACGGGGAGCATACGGTGTTCCTCTCGAAGAACGGCCGGCCGCTTCTCCCTCTCGGGATCATCCTGCCCCTGCGCAAGCACGCGAAGGCCGCCGGGATCGAGCGGCCCGTGACGCCGCACACGCTGCGGCACACGTTCGCGACGCACCTGCTGGCCGGGCGGGCCGACATCCGGCACATCCAGGTCATGCTGGGACACGCGTCGGTGGCCACGACGCAGATCTACACCCGGGTGGAGGTCAGCGACCTCAAGGCCGTGCACCACCGCTGCCACCCGCGGGAGAAGCGATGAGCGGCGTGGAAGGGCTCCCGCGGACCCCGATCCGCCTCGAAGAGGGCGGCCTCCCGGAGGCAAACTTGCCATCCGAGGGGCGGTTCACCGGGCGATCGGTGTCCTTCACCCGGACGCCGGCGAGCTCGTCCTCGTCCCGGCGCGAGCCCGTCCCATCGTCGGCAGCGACGGAGCTCGCCCGTCTCGTCGAGGAGTACCTCACCGACTCCCTGGCGAAAGGCAAATCCCGCGGGACGGTCACGTACCGGCGCGTCTACCTGGGGCAGCTCCTCGGGTGGCTGGAGGAGCACGCCATCACCCGCGCCCGGCTCGTGACGCCCCGGGTCCTCTCCGAGTACCTGGCCCACCTGAAAGCCCGCATCACCGACTACCACCGCGAGAGACCTTCTCCTTTAAGCGTGAAGACCCTGGTCGCGGAGGCCTCGGTGCTCCGCTCGTTCTTCGGGTGGCTGACCACTCGGCACGTGATCCTGTTCAACCCGGCCGAGGACCTCCAGCTCGGCGACCGAACCGATCCCCTGCCGAAGGCGGTCCTCACCGAACCGGAGGTCCGCGCGCTGCTCGCCGCTCCCGGAACCGACACCCTGGGCCTGCGGGACCGGGCCATCCTGGAGACGCTCTACTCGACGGGCCTGCGCCGGGCGGAACTCTGCGGGCTGGACCTCTACGATCTCGACCTCGCCAATGAGCTGGTGCGCGTCCGCGGCGGTAAGGGCGGCCGGGACCGGATCGTCCCCATCGGCTCGTGGGCGCTCGTGGCGATCCACCGTTATGTGAGGGAGTCTCGGCCGGAGCTCATCGCGCGGCCCAAGGAGCCGGCGCTGTTCGTGGCGGCCGTCACCCGCCGGCGGCTTAACGTGAAGACGTTGAACTTCCTCGTCCGGAAACACACGCAGGCCGCCGGGATCGAGAAGCGCGTCACGCCCCACGTCCTCCGGCACACCTGCGCGACCCATCTCCTCCAGAACGGCGCGGACCTCCGCCACGTCCAGGCGATCCTGGGCCACGCTTCCATCGCCACAACGCAGATCTACACCCGCGTGGCCGTGGAGGACCTCGCTGCGGTGCACCGGCGGCACCATCCGCGCCGAAAGATGAAGATCCCTTGAGCCAGGAGCCCCGGGAGGCGTATCCTCTCCTTAACTGCAGGAGCGGGACGCCCCCCGGAGCCCGGGAGGTGACCGCGGAAACCAGGTCCCGAGAGAGCTGATCGAAAAGCGTCCCGGCGAGTCCCGTTGAAAACGGGCCTTCGCTGGAAGGAAAGGCAGGTCAGTCGGTTGGAAGTTCAGGTGCGGGAGTCGCAGGCGAAAATAATGTTGGCGAGATACTACAGCGCCCAGCTCGGGAGGTTCATGA
>CAZWKH010000272.1:0-3306 GCA_964633885.1 uncultured bacterium
GACTTGAACCCCGGACACGCGGATTATGATTCCGCTGCTCTAACCAGCTGAGCTAAGCCGCCCCCAGAAAACTCCAAAGCGGGCCCGGAGAACGCTCCGGTTCCAAGCGGGCAGGGGAGTTTAGAAAAGCCGCTAAACCCTGTCAAGCGCGCTTCCTTGACACTCCCAAAGCCCCACCCTATACTCGCGCCCCTTGAACCCGAGGCATCCCCATAGTCAAGCCCGCTCGTGCCACCGATCCCCGGATAAGGAGTCAGTTCCCGTGAGCAAGCGCTTCGGTGCGTGGCTGGTGGTCCTTCCCGTCCTGGCTCTCCTGGCGGCCTCCCTGGCGCCCCCCGCGGCCCTTGCCGCGGACATCGTGGGCCGGGGAAGCGTGGGCGGAAGCCTTGGCGGCATGAAGTTCCTCGGCGGCGACGACTTCGGCGAGGGCAGTGTCCGCTTCATCGGGCAGGCCGTCTTCAAGTACAACTTCTCCCGCAGCCTGGCCGGGGTCCTCGAGAGCGGCTGGGGCTGGAACGCCTACCCGACCAGCGAAGAGGGCGTGGACGACACCCTCGCCACCGTCGTGCCCACCACCCTCGGCATCGAGTACCGCTGGCAGCAGGGACAGGGCCACCTGTGGCCCCACCTGGCCGCCGGCGCCGGGCTCTACACCCTGGGCGTCAAGGACTCCTTCCGCACCTACGCCTACGCCTCGGAGGGGACCGAACGGCTCAACTGGACCTCCCCCGGCCTCTACGGCAAGGTGGGCGTCGAGTATCTCTTCGACAACGGCGTCTCCATGAACTGGGACTTCCTCTACCACACGATCTTCTCCGAGGACTCGGACCGCTTCGACAAGTGGGGCGACCAGAGCACCTCCTTCGCCGAGTTCCGCATGGGCGCCAGCTACTACTTCACGATCAAGGAGCCCGGCCCGGCCACGACCGAAGAAGAGCCGGCGGAGGAGTCGGAGTAGCCACCGGGACCACCGCCGCCGGGCGCGGGGAGGCAGAGATGGAAGGGCATCCTCGGGTACGGGGTCTCGCGCTCACCTTCGACGATGTCCTCCTCGTCCCCGAGCGCAGCGATGTCCACCCCCGCACGGTGGATGTGTCCACCCTCCTCACCCGCTCCATCCGCCTGAACATTCCCCTGGTCAGCGCGGCCATGGACACCGTGACCGAGAGCGAGCTGGCCATCGCGCTGGCCCGCGAGGGCGGCCTCGGTTTCATCCACAAGAACCTGTCCATCGCCCGCCAGGCCGAGGAAGTGGACAAGGTCAAGCGCTCCGAGAGCGGGATGATCATGAACCCGATCACCCTGGGCCCGGACGCCCGCCTGCACGAAGCCCTGGGCCTCATGGAGAAGTTCCGCATCTCCGGCGTGCCCATCACCCGTCCCGACGGCACCCTGGTGGGCATCCTCACCAACCGCGATGTGCGCTTCGATGTGCGCCTCGACGCCCGCGTGTCCGAGCTGATGACCTCCACCGGCCTGGTCACCGTCCCCCTGGGCACCACCCTGGAGGACGCGAAGCAGATCCTCTCCCGGCACAAGGTGGAGAAGCTCCCGGTGGTGGACGCGGAGGGCAAGCTGCGCGGCCTCATCACCGTCAAGGACATCCAGAAGAAGCTCGAATACCCCAACGCCTGCAAGGACGACCACGGCCGCCTGCGCGTGGGCGCCGCGGTGGGCATCTCCGTCGACCTCATGGACCGCGTGGCGGGCCTGCGCGAGGTCCATGTGGATGTGCTCACCCTCGACAGCGCCCACGGCCACTCGAAGAATGTCCTCGACGCGGTGACCGCGATCAAGAAGGCCCATCCGGAGCTCCCCGTCATCGGCGGGAATGTCGCCACCCCGGAAGGCGTGCGGGACCTCATCGCCGCCGGCGCCGACGCCGTCAAGATCGGCATGGGCCCCGGCGCCTCCTGCACCACGCGGGTGGTCGCGGGGATCGGCATGCCGCAGATCACCGCCGTGCTCGAATGCGCGGAGGAGGCAGGCAAGCGCGGGGTGCCGGTCATCGCCGACGGCGGCATCAAGTACTCGGGCGATGTCGTCAAGGCGCTGGCCGCCGGCGCCCACTCCGTCATGATCGGCCAGCTCTTCGCGGGCACCGCCGAGAGCCCCGGCGAGACCATCCTCCTGGAGGGCCGCTCGTTCAAGGTCTTCCGCGGCATGGGCTCCGTGGGCGCGATGAAGGAAGGCTCCGGCGACCGCTACTTCCAGGAAGGCGTCGAGGAGAAGAAGTTCGTCTCCGAGGGCATCGAGGGCCGCGTGCCCTTCAAGGGCCCGCTGCGCGACCTGGTCTACCAGATGGTGGGCGGCCTGCGCGCCGGGATGGGCTACTGCGGCGTGCGCACCATCGAGGAGCTGCGCACCCGCCCGCGCTTCGTGCAGATCTCGAGCGCGGGCCTGCGCGAGAGCCATCCCCACGATGTCGCCATCACCAAGGAAGCGCCCAACTACAAGGTGCTCTAGGCCGGCGCCGCCTCGCGGCGACGCCGGCCCTCTCGAAAAGGGCCTCCTCCCTCGTGGTGCGTGGGTTCGTGGTGGGGTGGGAGGAGGCTTGGTCTCCCTGTCCCCGCCGTGACGGGGATGAGAGAGACCGAATCACGGCAATCCACGCCCTCCCGCGCGCCGCGGCGCCGGGCGCTCCCAGGGGTCCTCGGCATGGGCCTCGAAGCGGAACCCCGGATCCACCGACTGCAATGCGTCCACCGCCGCGTCGAGCGCCGCCCGGGCGGCCTCGGTGGGGTCCCGCCGCCAGCGCGAATAGGCGTCCAGGAATGCGTCCCGCCGATCCGAGAGCTTCTCCTGGCGGTCCTGCGCGTCCACGCTTCGCTCCAGGTGGAAGGTCTCGCCGCGGCTCAGGGTCTCCGCCAGATCCAGGTACTCGCCGCGCAGATGGGCCAGGACCCTCGTGTAGCGGTCCAGTCCCCGCGAGAGTCTGTCCAGCACTCCGCTCAGGACCGGCTGCCGCGTCGAAAGAAGCTGGTTGTACTGGTAGATGAATAGGTAGCTGTTCCGCCCGCGCGAGACGGCGGCCTCCTCGGTGGGATCCAGCGAGCGTTTCGCCCCCTGCCCGGCGGGGACGCGCTGCGTGTACGCATGGCCGGGATCGTCGAAGATCCCGATCGACACCAGCAGGAAATCCGTCGTGGTGCGATGGATCCTGTAGGTCAGCCTGCCCTGCGCGGAACGGGAGAGCCGTCCGAAGGCCTCGTGGCCGTAGCGGGCCAGAGCGGAGGCGGCGGTCTCCAGGCCCGCCGGATCGTCGAAGGCCCGCAGGAGCCCGGCCAGATAGCCGTCGATGTCCTC
>CAZWKH010000273.1:0-1485 GCA_964633885.1 uncultured bacterium
CCTCCGCATTTTCCGGGTCGGCCTGCAGGGCCCTCTTGAACGCTTGCTCGGCGGCGGGGAGATCGTCCTGCTGGAGAAGGGCCACTCCCTCGAGGTTGGCCATATGCGACCGGGCCAGGGCGGCCTGGATGAGAGGGATCTGGGCGAGAGCGGCGTAGAGGGCAGCCGCGCCCAGGAGAACCGCCAGGCGTGCGGGACGCCGGCGCCAGGCGAGCAGACGGTCGACGGCGAGACCGCAGGCGGGCCAGAGGACCACCGCCAGGGGAAGGCGATAGCGCGCGGTCACGAAGAAGAGGACCACGGAAAGCAGGAGCGCGAGGAAGAAGCCGCCCCAGATGCGGCGCCCGCGCGCCCAGGCCAGGGCTAGCCCCACGCCGCCCAGGGGCAGGAGCCATCCCATGGTGGGCAGGAGGCGCAGGGTGAGCGATTCCGCCCGGAAGGTCTCGTAGTCGTAGTGGTTGGGGATCTCGTAGTCGTTGACGGCGAGCAGGGCCTTGCGCGCGACAAGGGCCAGGGCTCGGTCCGGTTCGCCGATCCAGAAATCGACGCCGCGCAGGAGCCAATGTCTGTCCGCGGCGGCGAGGGTGAGGCTGCGGCCCTCGGCGGTCTCGGCGATTTCCCGCGCGCTGGTGAAGAGCCCCTCGGGCCGGTTCAGGAGCCCGGAGTCCTCGGGAAGGTGGAAGGTCCCGTCCGCGGCGGGGTTGTTTCCAATGAAGAAGTTGACCCCACCGTTGGCGGAGATGAGCACCGGCTCGCCGGAAACGACGAGGTTGCGCGCGCCGGTGGCCAGAGGAGGGAGCGCGAGTCCGGCTAGGAGCAGGAGCGCGGCGCGCCGGTCGGGCCAGCCCCACCGTCCCGGGGAGAACAAGGCCGCCAGTCCGGCCAGCCCTCCGGCCAGGAGAAGGCTCGGGTGGGCGAGGGCGGCCAGGCCCAGGCAGAGACCGGCCGCGAGAGCCGCGCGTCCCCGTCCCCAGAGCACCAGCGTGAGCTCCAGCAGAAAGACCGCCAGGGAAATGGAGAGCAGCTCCCCTTCGAAGAAGACGAAGGGTCCGTAGAGAGCGCCGCCGGCCGCGGCGACGATTGCCCCGGTGGTTCCGGCGAGCCGGCGTCCGAGGATCCACAGCAGCCAGACCCCGGCCACTCCCAGAGCGAACTGCACCGCGCGGGCGCCCGTCACGCCCATCCCCAGCAGGTTCACGATCCACAGGTACCAGGGATACAGAGGCCCCTGGGTGTAGGGCGCGCCGTCTGGGGCCAGGGGTCCGTCCCGTTGTATCGTCTCGGCCAGAGCCAGATAGGTGGCGGCGTCCCCGGTAGGTTGGTTGAAGAGCGCTAGGTCCTTCACCTCCGACCAGTAGGACAGTCGCAGGACCGCAGCCAGGAGGAGGGCGATGAAGAGCGCGGCGCGGGCCACGCGCGCGCTGGGGTCGGGGGATGCCGGGGCCGTCATGTGGGTTGCGCGCTCCCTGGTATGAGTCCCGAGAC
>CAZWKH010000273.1:1495-3288 GCA_964633885.1 uncultured bacterium
GACCATCGGGCTTTGCGTCCGGAGGCTCGACAGTCTAGCATTGGGGCTCTGGTTTTTGCCCCAAGCCATCATCTCCCGGAATCGAGCCATGATCGGACCCGAACTGATCGCCAAACAGGACGACGCCCTGAGGATCCTGCGCTCCCTGGGGGGAGCCGTGGTGGCCTTCTCGGCGGGGGTGGACTCGACCCTGCTCCTCAGGCTGGCCCGGGAGGCACTGGGCGATCGCTGCGTGGCCCTCACCGCCCTGTCGCCGAGCCTTCCCGCCCGCGAACGCGTCCAGGCGGAGGCTCTGGCGGCCGCCATCGGCGCGCGGCACATCCTGCGGGACTCGCACGAGCTGGAACGGCCGGCCTTTGCCGCGAACCCGGTGGATCGCTGCTACAGCTGCAAGAGCGAGCTCTTCGACCTGTGCTTCGCGGAGGCCGCGCGGCTGGGCCTGGAAGCGGTGGTGTACGGCGCGACCGCGGACGACCTGGGCGATCACCGACCGGGCATGGCGGCGGCACGGGAGCGTGGGGCGCGGGCCCCCCTCCTGGAGGCGGGGCTCGGCAAGGAGGAGATCCGAACTCTCTCCCGAGAGCTCGACCTGCCCACCTGGGACAAGCCCGCCATGGCCTGCCTCTCCTCGCGCTTTCCCTACGGCACTCCCATCGACGCGGAGAAACTGGGCCGGGTGGAGCGCGCCGAGGAGGCGCTGCGCGAGGAAGGGTTCCATGAGCTGCGGGTGCGTTTCCACGGCGAGATCGCGCGGGTGGAGCTGGGGTCGCAGGAGTGGCATCGCCTGAGCGATCCGGCCCTGCGCGAGCGGATCGCACGGGCGGTCCGGGAGGCGGGATTCCGCTTCGTTGCCCTGGACCTGGAGCCCTTTCGCAGCGGGCGCCTGAACGAAGGCACAGGGGGGGACTGAGGACCATGGAGACCGCGCCCGACCGGAAGCGGCGGTTCTGCGCCAGCCTCAAGGCGTCCACCCTGGGCGACGCCCTCGCCCGGGCCCGGACGGTCCCCGCTGAGGTGTCCCTGGTGGAGCTGCGGGCCGATCTCCTGACCCCGGAGGAGGCCGCGTCCGGCGGCTGGACCACGCTTCCGGCACAGCTGCCCGGCGTGGAGTGGATCTTCACCTGGCGCTCCCCGCGCGAGGGGGGCGGCGCACCGAGGCCTCGCGGAGTTCTCGCCCTGGCTCTGGAGTCCGGATTCTCGGCCGTGGATGTGGAGGAGGACGAGCTGGAGCGCGGGGAGGCGGAGGCTTCGGCCGTCCCCCCGGAGAAGCGCTGGGTGAGCCGTCATCGCCCGGACCCTCCCGCCGGACCCGGCGATCTCCTGGCCGAGTGGACCGCGTTGCGCCGCCGGCCGGCCGCCCTCCACAAGCTGGTGGTCCCGGCGCAGGACTTCCGCGTCAATGACTGGGTGCTCGCGCTGGGAGAGGACGCGCGGCGCGAGGGAGCGGCGCCCTGCACTCTTTTCGCCGAGGGCCCCATCGGCCATGTCTCGCGCATTTTGGGCTATCTGCGTGGAAATGCAGTCACCTATCTGGCGACGGCGCCGGGAGAGGAGACCGCGGGAGGCCAGCCCACGATCCGCCAGGCCCTGGCGGTCTACCAGCTCCCGAACCTGCCGCCGGACCCCCGGCTCTACGGGGTGCTGGGGGCGCGAGCGGGGGCCTCGCGGTCGCCGGAGCTGCACAACCATGCCTTCCGCCTCTGCGGGGAGCGGGCTCTCTACCTTCCCCTGCCCAGCCCGGACCCGGCGCCGGTGCTGGCCTGGCTTGCCTCCGGACGCCTGCGGGGCCTGAG
>CAZWKH010000274.1:0-3282 GCA_964633885.1 uncultured bacterium
GCCATCATCGGCGCGGGCATCTTCGCCACCATCGGCACCGCCGCGGCCGGGGACGCGGCCCGCCCGGGCGCGGGGCCCGCGCTCATTCTCTCCTTCGTGCTCACCGCCGCCGCCTGCGGCTTCGCCGCGCTCTGCTACGCGGAGTTCGCGGCCATGGTCCCCATCTCGGGCAGCGCCTACACCTACTCCTACGCCACCCTCGGGGAGCTGGTGGCGTGGATCATCGGGTGGGACCTCATCATCGAGTACGCGGTCGGCAATGTGGCGGTGGCCATCAGCTGGGCCAACTACTTCAAGACCTTCGTGGCCGGTTTCGGCATCGTCATCCCGGACTGGCTCTCCACCGACTACCGCACCGCGGGCCGGATCCCGGGTCTGCTCGAGAACGCGCCCCACCTCTTCGGGATACCCATCGTCGTGAATGTCCTGGCGGTGGGTATCGTGGCCCTCATCACGGTGGTGCTGGTCCTGGGCATCCGGGAGAGCTCCCGGACCACCACGGTCATGGTGATGGTGAAGCTCCTGGTGCTCGGCTTCTTCGTCCTGATCGGCATGCGCTATGTGAAGCCCGAGAACTGGACGCCCTTCGCCCCCAACGGCTGGTCGGGCATCCAGGCCGGAGCGGCGGTCGTCTTCTTTGCCTACATCGGCTTTGACGCCGTGTCCACCGTCGCCGAGGAGGTGCGCCGGCCGAGCCGGGATCTCCCCATCGGCATCATCGGCTCCCTCGTCGTGTGCACGCTGATCTATGTGGTGGTGGCGGCCGTGTTCACGGGGATCATTCCCTATCCCGCCCTCAAGGCCACGCTCGCCACGCAGCAGGCGGAGCCCCTCACCCTGGCCCTCCAGTACGCGAACATCGAGAACTGGGGAAACATCGCGGTTGGGATCGTGGCCTTCGGTTCCGTCGTCGCGCACACCGCGGTGCTGCTCGTGTTCCAGCTCGGCCAGCCGCGGATCTTCTTCTCCATGGCCCGCGACGGGCTGCTCCCGCCGGTCTTTGCCAGGGTGCACCCCAAGTACCGCACCCCCCATGTGACCACCATCCTGACCGGGGCCGCGGTGGGGGTGACCTCGATGTTCACGAGCATCGACGAGATGGTGGACCTGACGAACATCGGCACGCTCTTCGCGTTCATGCTCGTCTGCGTGGGCATCCTGATCCTGCGCCACCGCGACCCGGGCCGGCCGCGGGCGTTCCGCACACCGTGGGTGCCGGCGATCCCCGTGCTCGGGATCGTAGCCTGCCTCTACCTGGCGCTCGGTCTGCCCCGCATCACCTGGCTCCGGTTCGGGCTCTGGCTGCTCCTGGGACTTGTGATCTACCTCTTCTACGGCTACCGGCGGAGCCGCCTGCGGGCCTAGGCCGTCATGCCGCGGACCGCTCGATGCGCATCCTGTAGAAGGATCGCCACACGAAGGTCATCGAGACCAGCAGGAAGAGCGCGGCGAACCCCAGGGTGAGCCCGCTTCCCCTCTGGTCCACGAGGCTCACCGCGAGTTCCACCGCCAGCAGTCCGAACAGGGTGGTGAACTTGATGACGGGGTTCATGGCCACCGAGGAGGTGTCCTTGAACGGATCGCCCACGGTGTCGCCGACCACGCAGGCGTCGTGGAGCGGGGTGCCCTTCTGCTTGAGATCGGTCTCCACGATCTTCTTGGCGTTGTCCCAGGCCCCGCCGGCGTTGGCCATGAAGATGGCCTGGTAGAGGCCGAACAGGGCGATCGAGATCAGGTAGCCGATGAAGAAGAACGGCTCGAAGAAGGCGAAGGCGAGGGTCCCGAAGAATACGGCCAGGAAGATGTTGAACATCCCCTTCTGCGCGTACTGGGTGCAGATGGCCACCACCTTCTTGCTGTCGGACACCGAGGCCTTGGTGGTCCCCTCCAGCTTTATGTTGGCCTTGATGAACTCCACTGCGCGGTAGGCGCCGGTGGTGACGGCCTGGGTCGAGGCGCCCGTAAACCAGTAGATCATCGCCCCGCCGGTCAGCAGCCCGAGGAAGAACGGGGGGTGGAGAAGCGAGAGCTTGTCGATGTTCGCGGTGAGCCCGTGGGTGAGCAGGACGATGATCGAGAAGATCATCGTCGTGGCGCCCGCCACCGCGGTGCCGATGAGCACCGGCTTGGCGGTGGCCTTGAAGGTATTCCCGGCGCCGTCGTTCTCCTCGAGCAGGCCCTTGGCCCGTTCGAAGTTCACCTCGAACCCGAAGTCCCTCTTGATCTCCTCCTTCACGCCGGGGAGCTGCTCGATGATCGAGAGCTCGTACACCGACTGGGCGTTGTCGGTGACCGGGCCGTAGGAGTCCACGGCGATGGTGACCGGGCCCATGCCCAGGAAGCCGAAGGCGACCAGGCCGAACGCGAACACCGCGGGGGCGATCATGATCGAAGCCAGACCAAAGGTACTGACCACATAGGCCGCGGTCATGAGGGCGAGGATGGCCATACCCAGCCAGTACGCGCTGAAATTGCCGGCCACGAACCCGGAGAGGATGTTGAGCGAGGCGCCGCCCTCGCGCGCGGAGGTCACGACCTCCTTGACATGCCGTGAATTGGTGGAGGTGAAGATCTTGACGAACTCGGGAATGATGGCCCCCGCCAGGGTTCCGCAGGTGATGACGGTGGAGAGTTTCCACCAGAGCGTGCCGTCGCCGAGGTTGGGGATGAGCACATAGGAGGCGCCGTAGGTGAGGGCCACCGACACCAGCGAGGTGAGCCACACGAGCTGGGTGAGGGGGTGCTCGAAGTCCATCGTCTCCGCGTCGCGATAGCGGCTCTTCACGAACAGGCTGTTCGCGATGTAGGAGAGGCCGCTGGCCAGGATCATGAGCACGCGCATGGCGAAGATCCAGACCAGGAGCTGGACCTGGACCGTGGGGTCCTTCACGCCGAGCAGGATGAAGGAGATGAGCGCGACCCCGGTCACGCCGTAGGTCTCGAATCCGTCTGCGCTGGGGCCCACCGAGTCGCCCGCGTTGTCCCCCGTGCAGTCGGCGATCACGCCGGGGTTCCGGGCGTCGTCTTCCTTGATCTTGAATACGATCTTCATGAGATCCGAACCGATGTCGGCGATCTTGGTGAAGATGCCGCCGGCGATGCGCAGCGCGGCCGCGCCGAGCGACTCGCCGATGGCGAACCCGATGAAGCACGATCCCGCGTAGTCGCCGGGGATGAACAGCAGGATGCAGAGCATGATGAACAGCTCGACGCTGATCAGCATCATGCCGATGCTCATCCCGGCCCGGAGCGGGATCTCCATGATCGGGAACGGCATCCCGC
>CAZWKH010000275.1:0-3279 GCA_964633885.1 uncultured bacterium
ACCTGCGGCTCAGTCCCGCCGGGCCCTCGGGCCCCGAGGGGAGGAGAGCGTTGCCGCCGCGCCCCGCCGGGCCTAGGCTTGCCCCGGACCGCCGCGTCCGGACGGGGCGGCTCAAGGCCGCCGCCTCCGCCGGGCGCTGGAGGGATACCCCATGGTGAACCAGGAAATTTCGCGGCTCTTCGACGCGGTGGCCGACGCGCTGGAGTTCAAGGACGAGAACCGGTTCCGGGTGAACGCCTACCGGCGGGGAGCCCGGGCCGTGGCGGACCTTGCCGAGGACATCACGGTCCTGGTCGCCGAGAAGCGCCTGACCGAAGTGCCGGGGATCGGGAAGGGGCTGGCGGGGGACATCGCCGAGTACCTCTCCCGGGGCGTGATGACCTCCTTTGTGGAGGCCACCGCGGGGATTCCC
Source organism: uncultured bacterium (assembly GCA_964633885.1). Classification (GTDB taxonomy): domain Bacteria; phylum Eisenbacteria; class RBG-16-71-46; order JABDJR01; family JABDJR01; genus CAVXKA01. Next base: position 413 of record CAZWKH010000275.1, read on the forward strand.
CGCGCGCTGCTGGACCTGCGCTCCATCGAGGGGCTCGGGCCCCGGCGGCTCGCGGTTCTGCACCGGGAACTGGGAATCCACGACCTGTCCTCGCTGGAAACCGCCCTGGCCTTGGGCAAGGTCGCGGCGCTGCCCGGTTTCGGCGTCCAGCTGGCCGAGAACCTGCGGGCCGGCATCGAGCTCCTCGCCCGCAACCGCGAGCGGATGCCGATGGCGGAGGCCCTGGAGCTCTCGCGGCATGTCCTCGGGGCGCTGGCGGCGACGATCGACGCGAAGAAGGCGGTGTTCGCGGGATCCATGCGCCGCTGCCGCGAGACCATGGGCGACCTGGACCTGCTCATCCCCGCCCGCGACGGCGCCCGGATCGTGCAGGCGCTCACGCGGCTGGCCGGGGTGGAGCGGGTGCTCGCGTCGGGCGACACCAAGGGGAGCGTGCTCTTCGAGGGAGGGCGCCAGGTGGACCTGCGCGTGGTCCCGCCGGAATCCTTCGGCGCGGCCCTCTGCTACTTCACCGGGAGCAAGGAGCACAATGTCCGCCTGCGGGAGATGGCCCGGAAGAAGGGCCTCAAGGTCAACGAGTACGGGGTCTTCCGCGGCGAGACCCGCCTGGCGGGGAAGACCGAGGAGGAGGTCTACGCCGCGCTGGGGCTCCCCTGGATCCCGCCCGAGATGCGCGAGGACCGCGGCGAGATCGACGCGGCGCAGGAGGGGCGGCTGCCGCAGGTGCTGTCCCTCAAAGAGCTGCGTGGCGACCTGCACGCGCACACCACCTGGAGCGACGGGCGGGCTTCGGTGCTGGAGATGGTGCGCGAGGCCAGGGCGAGGGGCTACGCCTATGTCGCGATCACCGACCACAGCGCCTCGGCGACCTATGCCAACGGCCTGACCTACGCGCGGTGGAAGGAACAGAAGGTCAAGATCGAGGAGGCGCGCGCCGCCGTGCCGGGGATCCGCGTGCTGCACGGGATGGAGGTGGACATCACCGCCGACGGCGGGATCGACCTCCCGGTGGAGGCCCACGCGCGGCTCGACTGGATCGTGGCCAGCGTGCACTCGGGGTTTCGCAACCGGGTCACCGAACGGGTGCTGCAGGCGATGGAGAACCCCCATGTGGACGCGATCGGCCATCCCACCGGAAGGCTCATCGGACGGCGGACGGGATACGAGGGCTACGACCTGGCCGCGGTGATCGAGAAGGCCGCGGCCACCGGCACCGCCCTGGAGCTGAACGCCTCGCCCGAGCGGCTCGACCTCTGCGCGGAGAGCGCGCGGCTGGCCGCGGAGAAGGGGGCGATGATCGTCGTCAGCACCGACGCGCACTCCACGGCGATGCTGGCCCACATGGAGCTGGGCGTGAAGACGGCGCGGCGCGGGTGGCTGACCCGGGAGCAGGTGGTCAACACCCGGCCGGTAAGCCGCATCCGCAAGAAGAGCCGCAAGGGGGCCTAGCGCCCCGGTCACTCCTCCCGGATGACCAGGTCCACGCGGCGGTTCTTCTGACGGCCCTCCTCGGTGTCGTTGGGCGCCACCGGCTGCGCCATGCCGTAGCCGCGCGTCTCCATCCGGGCCGCGTCCACGCTCTGGGTGACCAGGAAGTCGCTGACGGTCCTGGCGCGGCGCTCGGAGAGCTTCAGGTTGTACTCCTCGGTCCCCACATTGTCGGTGTGCCCCTCGATGGTGATGTGCATCTCGGGGAACTGGCCGAGGATCACCGCCACCTTGGCCAGATTGAGCTCCGCCTCGCGGCGCAGGGTGGCCTTGTCGAAGTCGAAGAGGATGTCGGCCAGCGACATGATGGTGCCGCGCGCGTCGCGGCGGATGCTGGCGAACTTCCCCTCGAACTGCTTGAGGGAGTTGTAGAGCTGCTGCTGGCGGTCCTCCAGGCGCGCCCGCTCCTCGTCGAGCTGGCGGCGCGCGCTGTCCTTCATGCTGCGCTCCAGATCCACCATGGCCCAGAGCGCCTCGTCGCGATAGCGCGCATAGGCCTGCATCCGGCCCATCGCGTCGCGGCAACGGGCCTGCTCGGCCTCGGCGCGGACCCGCCAGGCCAGCTCGCTCACCGCCCAGCCCGCCCGGCGCAGCTGCGCCTCCACCGGCGCCGGCTTCGCCCCGGCATCCGCGGCCATGGACAGGGCGCGGGTCCGGATGCTCTCCAGGTCCGCGTGGGGCACGCCGAGGCGCTCCGCCGCCTCGCGCCAGGCCGCGCCGTCGCTGCGGAGGGACTCCGCGGTGGGGCGCGCGGCCGCAGGGGAGGAGGGAAGCGCGGGCAGAGGGGTCTTCTCCTCGTCGAAGGCCGCGACGCGGGTCACGCCGCGCGCCTGGCGCTCGGCGGCTCGCTCCGTCTGATCGAGCATTCGCAGAGCGTCCTCCCAGTCGCGGCGGGCGTCGCCCGCGGCCTGGAGACAGCCGCCTGCCTCGGTGACGCGCCGCTGCGCGGTGGAGGCGGCGATGGAGGCGGCGGCCGCGCCGAGGGCCTCCTCGAAGAGCGGGAGCGCCTCGGCGGGGGTCTTCCCGGCGAGAGTCTCCGCGCGCGCGAAGAGGGTATCGGCGGCGGCGAGGCAGGCTGTCGAGGCGCTGTCCGCGGCCAGGGCCCGCGCCTCGTCGCGCAGCCGCGCCGCCTCCTCGCGCAGGGGCGCGGGATCGGGGCGGGCCCCGGCGCAGCCGGCCAGGAGGAGAAGAAGCATCGATCCGAAGACGCGGCGCGCGGAGGAAGCCTGTGCGGGCATCGGTTCAATCCCCAAGGGTGATTTCCTGCGAACGGCCGGCCAGGGTGAGCGTGGCCTGGTCGTCGCAGGCGCCGTCGCCGAAATCCACGAGGGCCGGGATCCGGCCCGACGCGGTGATGAGGAGGGTGCCGGCCGTCGGGT
>CAZWKH010000276.1:0-3273 GCA_964633885.1 uncultured bacterium
CGCTGGACTACGAGACGCGGAACCGGTTCGTGCAGGTGGGGATCGACGAGTCCTCCGAGCAGACCCGGGCGATCCTGCGGCGGCAGCGGGAGGCGGACACTCTCGAAGGAGTGCTGCGGCGGGCGGAGGCGGTGTGCCTGTGGAGGCGGCAGCAGAACGTGCAGCGGCTCCTGCGACCGTTGAAGGTGGTGAACCCCTACGCTCCCCGGCTTGCCTACCCGGACGAGCGGCTGCAGATGCGCCGCGAGCAGAAGAAGTATCTGACGCTCATCAAGTCCATCGCGCTGCTCCACCAGCACCAGCGGGAGATCAAGCGCGCCCGGCGCGGCGACGTGGAGGTGGAATACGTCGAGGTGGAGCCCCGGGACATCGCCCTGGCGAATGCGCTTGCCCGGGAGGTGCTCGGCCGCAGCCTCGACGAGCTGGCGCATCCGACCCGGCAGCTCCTCAAGCACCTGGTGGATCTCACCGCCGGGCAGACGCCGCGCCGGTTCACGCGCCAGGACGTACGGAAGAAGACGGGCTGGACGGACTGGCAGGTGCGGGTGCATCTCGGGCAGCTCCTGGAGCTGGAGTACGTCGTGGTGGCTTCGGGGCGCAACGGGCAGCGCATGGCCTATGAACTGTTGTTCGAGGGCGACCCGGAGGAGGACACGCGGTACCTGGCGGGGCTGGTGGACGTGGAGAATCTTCCGGCGCCGCGGGAGAAGAGCCGAGGCCAGGAAACGCGGCCCGATCCCCCGGATCGGAATCTCCAACCGTCTGAAAATCCTCGACCTTGTGAGGGAAAAGGCCACCTTGTGAGCGAAACGGGCACCTTGTGAGGAAAACATCGACCTTGAGGGCAGCTTGTGAGCGGACCTCACAAGGTGGAAGTGAAAGCCGGTCTATCCCTTAAGGGTGAAAACCGCCCACCTTGTGAGCTTTTGGGAAAAAGGTGGGGGGGTCTCGTGCGATGGGTTCGAATCCCGCCTTCGGCACCATCGGGGCGGAGCGGTGGGAGGAGCTGATGCAGGACGGTGCGCGCCGGCGGTTCGAGCTGCTCCTCGGGCGGTTCGTGGAGCAGATGCGGGTGTGGGGATGGTCGCCACGCACGATCAGCTCGTACCGCTCCCACCTGAGGTTCTTCCTGGCCTACCTGGACGAGGAGGCCGACGTGGAGGAGATCACGGCCATCACGCCGGAGGTCCTGCACGCCTACCAGACGTTCCTCTACGGCTGGACCGGTGCGGAAGGCCAGGGGCTCTCCATCGCCACGCAGGCGGCGCGGCTGTCGGTGGTGCGGTCGTTCTTCCGGTTCCTGGTGAAGAGCGACGTCCTGCTCTACGACCCGGCGGCGGGGCTGGAGCTGCCGAAGCGCAAGGGCATCCTCCCCCGGTCGGTGCTCTCGAAGAAAGAGATGGTCCGGCTCCTCGCGGCGCCCGACACCACGACGCCGCTGGGGTTGCGGGACCGGGCGATCCTGGAGGTGCTCTACTCGACGGGGATCCGCAACGCGGAGCTGCGGTCCTTGCAACTCTACGACCTGGACCTCGACCGGGGGCTGGTCCGGATCAACGAGGGGAAGAACGCGAAGGACCGGGTGGTGCCGCTGGGGGAGGTGGCCTGCAACTACCTGCGGGAGTATTTGACCGAGGCCCGGCCGAGGCTGCTCGCCGCGCGCGGTCGCGAGGCCGACACGGAACAGACCGTGTTCCTCTCGAAGAACGGCCGGCCGCTTCTCCCTCTCGGCATTATCCTTCCCCTGCGCAAGCACGCGAAGGCGGCCGGCATCGAGCGGCCCGTGACGCCGCACACGCTGCGGCATACCTTCGCCACGCACCTGCTCGCCGGCCGGGCGGACATCCGGCACATCCAGGTAATGCTGGGGCACGCGTCGGTGGCCACGACGCAGATCTACACCCGGGTGGAAGTCAGCGACCTCAAAGCCGTGCATCACCGCTGCCACCCGCGGGAGAAGCGATGAGGGGCGCGGAAGGCCTCCCGCGGACCCCGATCCGGCTCGAAGAGGGCGGCCTCCCGAAGGCAAACTTGCCTTCCGCGAGGCCCCTCGCCGTGCGATCGGCGGCTCCCTCGCCCGGAACCATCGAGCTCTCGAGTCTCGTCGCCTCCTACCTGGCCGACTCCCTGGCGAAGGGCAAATCCCGCGGGACCGTCGCCTATCGGCGCGTCTATCTCGGGCAGCTCCTCGCCTGGCTGGAGGAACGCGCCATCACCCGGGCCCGGCTCGTGACGCCCCGGGTCCTCGCCGAGTACCTGGCCCACCTGAAAGCCCGCGTCACCGCCTACCACCGCGAGAGGCCTTCTCCCTTAAGCGTGAAGACCCTGGCCGCGGAGGCCTCGGTGCTCCGCTCGTTCTTCGCCTGGCTCACCGCTCGCCGGGTGATCCTGTTCAATCCTGCCGAGGACCTCCAGCTCGGGGACCGGACCGACCCGCTGCCGAAGGCGGTGCTCAACGAAGCCGAGGTCCGAGCACTCCTGTCTGCCCCCGGCACGGACATGCTGGGACTTCGGGACCGCGCCATCCTGGAGACGCTCTACTCCACGGGTCTGCGGCGCGCGGAGCTGTGCGCCCTGGACCTCTACGATCTCGATCAGGCTGGTGAGCTCGTCCGGGTCCGCAGCGGCAAAGGCGGCCGGGACCGGGTGGTCCCCATCGGATCGTGGGCCCTGGCCGCCATCCGGCGCTACGTCCAGGACTCCCGCCCGGAGCTCATCGCGCGGCCGAAGGAGCCCGCGCTGTTCGTGGCGGCGATCACTCACCGGCGCCTGCACGTGAAGACACTCAACCGCCTCGTACGCCTGCACGCGGAGGCCGCCGGGATCGAGAAGCGCGTCACGCCGCACGTCCTCCGGCACACCTGCGCGACCCATCTCCTCCAAAACGGCGCGGACCTCCGGCACGTCCAGGCGATCCTGGGCCACGCCAGCATCGCCACAACGCAGATCTACACCCGCGTGGCCGTGGAGGACCTCGTTGCGGTGCACCGGCGGCACCATCCCCGCCGAACGTTGAAGATCCCTTGAGCCAGCAGCCCCGGGAGGCGTATCCTCTCCTTAACTGTCGGGGTGGATCGTCCTCGGAGCCTGGGAGGTGACCCCGGAAACCAGGTCCTGAAGGAGCTGATCAGAAACGGTCCCGGCGGACGGTGCTGAAAACGCCCCCTCGCCGGAAGGAAAGGCAGGTCAGTCGGTTGGAAGTCAGCGCTCACGAGCCCCAGGCGAAAATAATGTTGGCGAGATACTACAGCGCCCAGCTCGGGAGGTTCATGA
>CAZWKH010000277.1:0-3266 GCA_964633885.1 uncultured bacterium
CGGTCCGACGCCTGGGTCTGAGGGGACTTGGATCCGGGACAGGAGGGATCGGTGGACTTCTATCCGGGGGCGGTGGGCGCTGGACCCTGCCGGTCCTCTCCACCAACCGCCAGGGGCCGGGCCCGTTCCTCGTCGCCGCCGGGGATGAGGTGAGCCTGGACGGAACCGCGGCTCCCGCCACCGGCCGCTCGCCTGGTTCGCTGCAGATTCTGGATTCCGGCGATCCCGGCAAGCGCAGGACAGGGCTGGCTTCTCTGGCCCTCGAGGCGCGGTACCGGCTCCCCAGGCTCTGGGAGTATCCCTGGCATGTGGCCAAGGTGCCCGGGGTGCAGGCGGGCTTCGGGTTGCTTCTCCTGGTGGCGGCGAGCGGATCCCTCGTCATGCTGCGCCGCGGCGCGGCGCGCCGCACCGAGGAGCAGAGCTGGCGGGCATTGTTGGCCGCGGTGGGCATCTCCTCCCATGCGGCCTGGCGAGCCTCAATCACGCATCTCCTTCGCGGCGTCCGCGGGATCCGCGACCAGGCGGGGAGCGGGCCCTCGGCGCGGCCCACCCCGGAAGAGCTCGACAGGATCAGGGAACAGCTCCCGCCGGAGCTGCTCGCCAAGATGGAGCAGGCGATGGATGTCGCGGCGTCGCTGCGCCTGGAGGGGAGTGGCACGGCGCGGGGAGCGCTGCGCGAGCTGCGCCGGCTGCACGAGGGCGCGAGTCCGGACCTGGACGGCCTGCACAGGGCCGGGCACACCCTCGTCACCTCGCTCAGCCTGATCCAGAGGCTCCTGGCCGAGCGGTTCTCCTGCGACGCGCGGGAAGTTTTCCGTCGCGCCGCAGCCTATCGGGCGACCCGGGGCCTCGATCCCGCGCGGATCTCCTGGGACGGAACGGATGAGGCGCTGGCCAGGGGCTTCCCGCTGCTCCCCGAGGACTGCTTCACCTGCCTCGACGAGCTCCTCGCCAATGCGGCCAAGAAGGAGCCGCTGCCCGGCCGCATCCTGGTCGGGGTGCACCCCCGAGGCCCTCGCGGCGCGACGCTGCGAGTGTGGGACGACGGAGTGGCGCTGGAGGCGGAGGGTGCCCGCGCCGCCCGCGCCGGCGACCGGAGCGGGCTGGCGCGCCTGGGCGAACTCCTCGCCCCCTACGGGGGCAAGGTCGTGGTGGAAGACGCTCCCGGAGGTGGGGTGAACGCGGAGGTCCGCCTGCCCCGGTTCGACCTGGATTGAGCCGGGGGCCCCGGACGCGCTAGCCGATCAGGGCCTTGCGCTTCTCCTCCAGGGCGGCCAGGAGCGCGTCGAATGGCTGGATGAACTTGTCGATGCCCTCGGCCACCAGCTCCGCCGTCACCCGGTCGAGGGAGATGCCCAGCTCGGCCAGCCCGGCCAGCGCGCGGCGCTCGCCTTCCAGATCCAGCTCCACGGTGTCCGCGACCCGGCCGTGGTCGCGGAAGGCATCCACCGTCTCGTCGGGCAGGGTGTTGATCGTGAAGGGGCCGATGAGCGGCTCCACATACTTCACATCGGGATAGGCCTTGTCCTTGGTGGAGGTGCTTGCCCAGAGGGGCTTCTGCGTCCGGGCCCCCGCGGCCCGCAGCGCCTCCCACCGCGGACCGGAGTAGGTCTCTTTCCACAGGGCGTAGGCGAGCTTGGCGCTGGCCACCGCGGCCTTGCCACGGATCGCCTCGGCGCGCGGATCGGCCATGGCGTCCAGCACCTTGTCCACCTTGGTGTCGATGCGGCTCAGGAAGAAGGAAGCCACGGAGGCGACGGTCCCCAGCGGCTCGCCCCTGGCCATCCGCGCCTCCAGCGCCTCCAGGTGGGCGAGCATGACCGCGCGATGGGCCTCGAGCGAGAACAGCAGGGTCACATTGACGCTGACGCCCCCGGCGAGGCAGCGGCGAATGGCGGGAACCCCCTCCGGCGTGCCCGGGATCTTCACCAGCAGGTTGGGGCGCCGCACCTTCGTCCAGAGGTGCTGCGCCTCGGCGACGGTGCCTTCCGTGTCCCGCGCGAGATGCGGCGACACCTCGAGGCTCACGAAGCCGTCGGTGCCGTTGCTGCGGTCGTAGACGGGCCGCAGGAGGTCGAGGGCGTCCTGCACATCCTTCACCGCCAGTTCCTCGTAGATCCCGGCCGCCGACAGGCCCTTCGATCCCAGCGCGCGGATCTGCGCGTCGTAGTCGGTGCCCGTGGTCATGGCCTTGTGGAAGATGGCGGGGTTGGAGGTGATCCCGGAGATCCCGTCCTCCGCGATGAGGCACCGCAGCCGCCCATCCTGGATCATGCCGCGGGTGAGGTTGTCGAGCCACGCGCTTTGACCGTGGTCGGCCAGAGCCAGAAGGGGGTTCTTGCCCATCGGTGGAAGCCTCCCGACATGGGGGTACATGTCTCTGGGCCCGGCCTGCGCCGGGCGGACCGACGACTATACAGCCTCACCCGGACCGATGTCCCGGAAACATGAGGGGTCATCGGCCGGGGCGTTGCCGGGGGGCGATTCGCGGTAGAATGCCCCTCGAGGGAGGGGACATGGCCGAGGACAAGGGACGCCTAATCGAGAAGCAGGTCCTGCGCTGGATCCACGAGCAGCGGGCGATTCAGGAGCGGGAGCGGCCCGGAGCGGCCGCCCCTCTGGCCGCGCCGAGGAACCCGATCCTCACCGTCTCGCGCCAGCTCGGGAGCGGGGGCACCGCACTCGCCGGCCGGCTCGCGGAGCGGCTCGGCTTCCACCTCTTCGACAAGGAGGTCCTGGATGTCGTCTCCATGGAGACGGGCGTCCAGCGTGAGCTCCTGGAGGCGCTGGACGAGCGGGCCCGCAGCGGCGTCGAACAATGGGTCGACGGGGTTCTCCACAGCCGGATCATGAGCGGCGAGGACTTCGTCCGCTCCCTGGGAAAGGTTCTCGGCGGGATCGCGCAGATGGGCTCGGCGGTGATCGTCGGCCGCGGCACGAACTTCCTGCTGGCGGGCCAGCCGGGGTTCCACATCCGCTTCGTGGCCGGGCTCGGGTATCGCGTCGAGGCGATCATGCGGCGCGAGGGCCTCTCCCGGGCCGACGCGGAGACCCGGGTGCTGCGGGTGGACCGCGAACGCGCCGAATACATCCACCGCTTCCTGCACCAGGACATAGACGACCCCACCGGATACCATGTCGTGCTGAACCTGGAGGCGACGGGTCTCGACGCGGCCCTGGCCGCCGTGGTGCAGCTCTACGGATCGATGAGGAGGAATGCCTGAAATGAAGAGCTTCCGACGGCTGCTCCTGGCCGTGACCCTGAC
>CAZWKH010000278.1:0-3245 GCA_964633885.1 uncultured bacterium
TTTCGGCCATCCTTCTGAGTCTATTCATTCCGTCCCTCTGCGCTGCGCAGCAGGATGTCCCCACCCATGAAATCGATGTTCTCGTAGTACGTCCCCGGCCCCACGAGCACCGTGTCTCCGTGCCGCGAGCTGTCGATCCCCGCCTGGACCGTCGGCGCGTCGCCGCTGCCGTCCACCCGCACCACCCAGGTCCTTGGCGTCCGCCTCACATACCCCCTCGCCGCGTTCGAGACCGGCGACTCGTTCCCCTTCTCGTCCAATGCCCGCACGCAGAACCACAGAGTCTGGTCCCCAGGCAGCTCGGTGAGGATCAACGCCTCATGCTGACCCCCGGCCTTCGGCGTCAGGGCCACGAACACCGGTGTGGCTGTTGGCCATGTCCCCTCCGTGATCGCCGCCGGGGCGTACCGGATCGCGTAGCTCGCCGCCTGCCCCTCGCTCCCATCGTCCCCAGGCGCCGTCCAGCTCAAGGTCAAGGTGTAGGGCTCCGTCCCGCTCACCACAAGATCCGTGATCGCCGCGGGAGGCGTGGTGTCCCCAAGCAGCGTCGCCTCTACATCGTTCGACACCGGGCTCCATTGCCCGCCGTCATCCTGCGCACGCAGCGCAAGGTGAAATGTCGCCTCCGGTGTCAGACCTGTCACCCGCAGCGTCTCCGTGCTCCCCGCCACCTGCGGAGCCTGGGTGACCGGGAACGAGCTGGACTGCATCCAGGTGGCCTCCGTCACCGCCTCCGGGCCGAACCGCACCGCATAGGCCGTGGCCGTCCCCATGTTCCCGTCATCCCCGGGAGCGGTGAACTGGAGGGTAACCGCGGTCATCTCCACCCCGGCCAACCGGAGATCGGTCACCTGGGCCGGCGGCGTGGGGTCCGCGGTCTGGGCCTGGACCACATTGGAGAGGTCCGATTCGTTCCCCGCATCGTCCAGGGTGCGAAGCGCCAAATAGTAGATCCGGTCCCGGACGAGGCCCGCGACCGTGACGGTCTCGGGTACTCCGGTTTGGTGAGGGAGCGCGAGCCCCTGCACGACCGTGGCGCTGTCCCATCCCGCGGGAAGCGCATCGAGCGAGTAACGGAGATCGTAGGACGCGGCCTGCCCCCGCTCCCCGTCATCCCCAGGCGCAGTCCAGGTCAAGGTGGCCGCTGTCTCGCTCGCGCCAACAAGCAACAGGTCGGTCACAGTGGCCGGCGGCGTCGTGTCCGGACCCGGGGACCTGTCCTCGGAGCAGGACGCCGACAGGAGGAGTGCGAGCGAGACGGAGACTGCAGCTCGTACTCTCCACGGGAAGGCCAGCACCGTCCGCACCCGCCCGGTGAATCCTCGATGAATGACGCGCAGACCCCGAGTCAACATCTCGAAAGCCCCCAAGCTCAACCTGGGACGGGGCACAAGCACAAGGTGCAAGCCCGCGACTCTCGACTCGAGATCAGGGTAGGGCGGTGAAGCAACTCATCAATCAGCAGGCCACGCCCACTCAAGTCTTGCTCGTAGTCTCAAACTCTCGGCACATCCTGTCAATAGGAAACGCTTCGGATCGCGCGTAAGACTGTGTAACCAGCGCCGAGAGCCGTTTGAACGACCCATAGAAGGCGACAGAACTAGTCGCCATTCACGCGCCTCCTACGGCTCCCGGATCGCCTCCACCGGATCGAGCCGCGCCGCCTTCCAGGATGGATACAGAGTGGCCAGGGCGCTGATGGCGAAGACCACGAGCACCACCATCACCACATCCGGCGGCTCGACGAGGATCGGCAGGGTGCTGAGGAAGTAGACATCCGGCGGCAGGTGCAGAGGGTAGCGGTCCAGGGCCCAGGCCCCGGCAAGCCCGGCCAGCGTCCCGAAGAGGATCCCCAGCACGCCGATCTCGGCGCCGTTGGCCATGAAGATGCGCAGGATCTCCCCGTCGCTCGCCCCCATGGACTTCAGCACACCGATCTCCTTGCGCTTCTCGATGACCAGCATGATCAGCACGCCCACGATGTTGAACGCGGCCACCAGCACGATGAGAAGCAGGATGAGGCTCATCCCGGCCTTCTCCAGCTTCATCCATACGAAGAGATTTTCGTTGAGATCGATCCAGGTATTGATCCTGTAGGGGTACCCGCCCAGCGCCCGCAGCACCTCGTTCTTCATCTCGGGCGCGGCGAAGGGATCGCGGATGCGCACCTCGATGCCGGTCGCCGCGGTTCCCAGCCGGTAGAACCGCTGGGCCTCCAGGAGATCGATGAAGGCCAGGGAGGAGTCGTATTCGTAGAGCCCGGAGGTGAAGATTCCGGAGACCTCATGCTTGCGGAGCTTGGGGAGGAGACCCAGGGGGGACGCGGTGGCGTCGAAGGGGGAGGCGAGCACGACCTCGTCCCCCACCGAGGCCCGCAGCCGGTCGGCCAGGCTCCGCCCCAGGATGATGCCCGGCGCCTTCCCCTCCTCCACGCGCAAGGTGGCAAGCGGAGGGGTCACATTGTCCGCCACGGTGGTCACCCCGCGCTCCGCCTCCAGGTCGATTCCCTTCACGATCACGCCGTCGGACCGGTCCCCGGCGCGGAGCAGACCCTTGCCGTAGACGAAGGGAGCCACGCCCTCCACCCCGGGCAGGGCCGCGATCGCGGCTGCCACCGAGTCGGGCCGGGGCATGGTGTCCTGGTCGTAGCGCAGCACGATGAGGGCCGCGTTCGTGCCCACGATGCGGCCCCGCACCTCCTGCTCGAACCCGTTCATCACCGAGAGGACGATGATGAGCACGCCGACTCCGAGGGCCACGCCGGCCACCGAGATCCAGGTGATGAGGGAGATGAACCCGGTGCGCTTCTTGGAGCGCAGGTAGCGGTCGGCGACGAAGAGCTCGAAGCGCATGGGCTCAGGCGCCGGGCGCCGGCTCCTCCCCGTCCTCGCCGTCGACGGCGAGCCCTTCCTCCGGCCGCAGCTGTGGGAAGAGGATCACCTCGCGGATGTTCCCCGCGCCGGTCGCCACCATCACGAGCCGGTCGATGCCGATCCCCACCCCGCCGGTGGGCGGCATGCCCGTCTCCAGCGCCCTCAGGTAGTCGGTGTCGGTGGGCTGCGCCTCCATGTCGCCCGCTTCGCGCAGATCGGCCTGCAGCTCGAAGGCGGCCTGCTGCGCGGCGGGATCGTTCTGCTCGCTGAAGGCGTTGGCGATCTCCATGCCGGCCACGAAAAGCTCGAAACGCTCCACGACCCGGCGCCCGGAACGGTGCCGCTTGGCCAGCGGCGACAGCTCGAGCGGAA
>CAZWKH010000279.1:0-3210 GCA_964633885.1 uncultured bacterium
CCGGAGAGGTGACCCTGGAGGACAAGCTTCGCCTGACGGAGATGCTCCACTCCTGCGGGGCCACCATCAACGAGATGAACGCCGTGCGCAAGCACCTCTCGCGGGTGAAGGGGGGCGGCCTCGCGCGGGCCGCAGGCCGGGCGAGGGTGGTGAGCCTCATCCTCTCCGATGTCGTGGGCGATCCCCTCGATGTGATCGCCTCGGGGCCGACCGCGCCGGATCCGACCACCTACGGTGACGCGCTGGCCGTGCTGGCGAAGTACGGGCTCGAGGCGGAGACCCCGGCGCGGGCGCTGCGGCATCTGCGGCGCGGTGCGGCGGGAAAGGAGCCGGAGACGGCCAAGCGGCTCTCGAGGCGCGTGCACAATCTGCTGCTGGGCGGCAACGCGCTGGCGCTCACCGCGGCCGCCCGGGAAGCGCGGGCCCGGGGCTACCGCGTGCTCGATCTCGGGTCGCGCATCGAGGGGGAGTCGCGGGAAGTCGGCCTGGTCATGGCCGGCCTCCTGCGCGGCGTTCACGAGGAGGGCCGTCCTCTTGCGCCGCCGGCCTGCATCCTGAGCGGTGGAGAGACCACGGTCACCCTCAGGGGGGAGCATGGCCTGGGCGGACGCAACCAGGAGCTGGCTCTGGCGGCTCTCTCACGGCTCGGCGAGGCGGGCCTGCGCGACGCGGTGCTCCTGAGCGGAGGCACCGACGGCGAGGACGGCCCCACCGACGCCGCCGGGGCCGTGGCCGACGCGGCCTCGGCGCGGGCCGCGCGGGTGCTGGGGCTCGATGCCGCCGGGCATCTCGCCCGCCACGACGCCTACCCCTTCTTCGCGCGGGCCGGGGGTCTGTTGCGCAGCGGGCCTACAGGCACCAATGTGATGGACCTGCGGGTCCTGCTGGTGGGCTAGGCGCCTCCACCGGGAGCGTGAACGGGCTAGGCGGAGGAGCCGCGCCTCGGGGCGGGCCGCGAACGGCGCGCCCGGGAGGAGGAGGGATGGCTCCGCGGTTTGCGGCCCATCGCGGGCGGGGCCTCGGCGGAGGGTCTTTCCACCGCCTTCGCGCCGGGTCGCGCCGCCGCCGGCCGCGAAATTGTCGCCGGCCGCGCTGCCGTCCCCGGTCGCGAAGTTGCTGCCGCCCGCGAAGCCGTCCCCGCGCGCGAGGTCGCTCCCGGCCGTGACGCCGCCCGCGTCTGTGATGCCGACCCCCCGCGCGAAGCCGTCCCCGGCCGCGAGGACCTCGGCTGGCCGCGCCCCGCGGGCGCACGCCCTTTCACGATCGGCTCCGCCGGGATGGAGGGATCGGGCTCGAAACCGCGCAGGGTCTTTCGGGGAAGGTCCCGCTTGAGCAGCCGCTCGATGTCGGCCAGCAGCTTGTGCTCGTCCACGCAGACCAGGGAGACCGCCGCGCCCTCGGTGCCCGCCCGCCCCGTCCGGCCGATCCGGTGCACATAGTCCTCCGGAACATGGGGCAGCTCGTAGTTCACGACATGGGGAAGCTGATCGATGTCCAGCCCCCGCGCGGCGATGTCCGTCGCCACCAGCACCCGCAGCGCGCCCCGCTTGAAGTCCCCCAGCGCCTTGGTGCGCGCGCCCTGGCTCTTGTTGCCGTGGATGGCCATGGCGGCGATGCCGTCCAGCTCCAGTTGCTGCGCGAGCCGGTTGGCCCCGTGCTTGGTGCGCGTGAAGACCAGGACCTGCTTCCACCTTCCCGCCCCGATCAGGTGGGAGAGCAGCTCCCGCTTGCGATGCCGGTCGACGGGATGGATCACCTGCGCCACCAGCTCGGGCGGCGCGTTGCGGCGATCCACCTGGACCGTCTCCGGGGAGCGCAGGATCTCGCCGGCCAGCTTCTTGATCTCGTCGGAGAAGGTGGCGGAGAAGAGGAGGTTCTGGCGGTCGCGCGGGAGCACGGCGAGGATCTTGCGGATGTCCCGGATGAAGCCCATGTCCAGCATGCGATCCGCCTCGTCCAGCACCAGGATCTCGATCCGGGGCAGGTCGGCGTTCTTCTGGGTGATGTGGTCGAGGAGCCGCCCCGGTGTGGCCACCACGATGTCCACGCCCTTGCGCAGCGCGGCGAGCTGGGGCACCGCGCTGACCCCGCCGAAGATCACCGCGGAGCGCTGCCGCAGGTGCCTGCCGTAGGTCTTCACGCTCTCCTCGACCTGCGCGGCCAGCTCGCGGGTCGGGGTGAGGATGAGGACGCGGGGAGGCTGGACGCGGGGGCGCCCGCGCCCCTCGGTGGGCGCCTGGCGCGGCGCGCTCAAGAGCTGCAGCAGGGGAAGGACGAAGGCCGCGGTCTTGCCGGTCCCGGTCTGGGCCTCGGCCATGAGATCGCGTCCCGCCAGGACCAGGGGAATGGCCCGGGTCTGCACGGGGGTGGGCCGGTCGTAGCCCTCATCGGAAACGGCGCGGAGAAGTTCGGCCTTGAGGCCGAGCGAACGAAACGACATGGAAACGCTCCTGGGTGTGAGCCTACCCAGAGCGATGAGCCATGGGACGGTCTAGGCGGGATGACGACGAATGTTTGAAGGCCGGGCGTAAGGATTACGACCACCTGCGCGGCGCAGACCGAAGTGCGCGAGGCCGGCAGCATAGCAGAAGCGGGCGGCATGGGGAGACTTTTCTCGAGCCCCGCGGTGGTCCAGGATGATGGCATGACGGAGGAGCGCAACCGAGGGTTCGTCTACCGCGAGCGGGTGGGCCGCGTCCCGCCGGGAACGGCGGTGCTCGCCTACCTCCGCGAGCGCTACGCCCATTCCACGGAGGCGGCTTGGCGGGAGCGCATCGAGGCGGGACGGGTTCTCCTGGACGGCGCGCCGGTCGCGCCGGAAGCACCGGTTCGGGAGGGGGCGATCCTCGAATGGATGCGCCCCCCGTGGATCGAGCCCTCGGCGCCGGCCGGCTATGAAGTGCTGTATCGCGACGACGAGCTCTTGGCTGTGGCCAAGCCGGCGGGTCTGCCGACCCTGCCCGGCGGGGGCTACCTGGAGCGCACGCTTCTCGCGCTGGTCCGCGCGGAATGCCCCGAGGCCGTCCCCGCGCATCGTCTGGGGCGGTGGACATCGGGGATCGTTCTCTTCGCGCGCACGCCGCGCGCCCGCGGGCAGCTTGCGGAGGACTTACGCCTGGGCGCCCTCTGGAAGCGCTACCGGGCTCTCGCATCGGGGCGGCCCGAGCGGGATCGCTTCACCGTGAATCTCGCGCGGCGCCGGCGGCGGCG
>CAZWKH010000280.1:0-3191 GCA_964633885.1 uncultured bacterium
AGCACGAAGGCGAGCTTTGCCCGCTGGCGCATGCCGGTGGAGAGAGTTCCGATGGGATCATGCGCGCGCGCACCGAGGCCCAGTCGCTTGAGCAGCGCGAGATCGCGGGCTTCGTCGCGTCCCAACCCCCTCAACCGCCCGAAGAAATCCAGGTTCTCGAGCGCGGAGAACTCCTCGTAGAGGACGAGGTCCGGTCCGAGGTAGGAGGTGACGTGGCGGCGCCAATCGGCGTCGCGCTCCTCGCCCGAATCCAGGAGGCGCATTCGCCCGCCGGTGGGAGCAAGCACGCCGCAAAGCACCTTCAGGAGCGTGCTCTTGCCGCTTCCGTTGGGGCCGCGGACGAGAAGCCGGTCGCCCCCCTGGAGCGAAGCGGTAATGCCGGTGAGAACCCTGCGGTCGCCGAAGGACCGCTCGAGGGCTTCGATGTGGAGTTCAACCATGGACCGGGAATCTTAGCATCCCGCCTGATATACTCAATCGCCTTATGCCCGGTCCCGCCGAGAGCCATCCCTTCCGCGAGATGCTCCGGTCCCATGTCGTGGTCTTCGACGGGGGCATGGGAACCATGCTCTACGCCGCGGGCATCCCCTACTCCCAGTGCTTCGACGCCCTGAACCTCTCCCGCCCGGAGCTGGTGCGCGGGATCCACGAGGCCTACATGCGGGCGGGGGCCGAGATCCTGGAGACGAACACCTTCGGGGCCAACCGATTCCGCCTCGGCGAGGCCAACGAGACCGCCCGGCTGCGCGCCATCAATCACGCCGGGGTGCGCCTGGCCAAGGAGGCCGCGGCGGGCAAGGCCCTGGTGGCGGGATCCATCGGGCCCCTCGGCAAGCACCTGGCCCCCGTCGGCACCGTGACCCCCGGACAGGCGGAGAGCGCCTACCGGGAGCAGGCCGAGGCCCTGGCCGGCGCGGGGGCCGACCTCCTCGTGCTGGAAACCATGACCAACCTCGAGGAGATGCTGGTGGCGGTGCGGGCGGCGCGCCGGACTCCCCTGCCGGTGGTGGCGCTCATGACCTTCAACGAGGAAGGCAAGACCCTTGTCGGCAACAAGCCCCAGGAGGTGGCGCGGGCGCTCAGCGGCGAGGGGGTGGCCGCGCTGGGCGCCAACTGCAGCGTCGGCCCACAGGGCATCCTGGAGGTGCTCGAATCCCTCGTCCCAGCGGCGGCGGTGCCGGTGATCGTGATGCCCAACGCCGGCCTGCCGAGCCTCATGGGCGGCCGCTATGTCTACCTCTCGTCCCCCGAATATGTCGCCGACTTCGCGCGCAGGGCCGTCGAGATCGGCGTGGCCGGGGTAGGCGGCTGCTGCGGGACCACACCGGATCACATCGCGGCCATGGCGGCGGCGGTGCGCGGTCTCAAGCCCCGCGCCCATGTCGGGGAGAAGCCGGCGCAGCGGATCGAGGTCGTCCCCACCCCGCCCTCGGCGGCCCCCGCCGCCGCGCGACGGGCCGGCTTCTACGAGATGCTCGGGAAGCGCTTCGCGATCTCGGTCGAGATCGATCCACCGCGGGGACTCCAGGTGGAGCGGTTCGTGGCCAGCGCGGTCTACCTGAAGGGCAAGGGGGCCGACGCGATCAATGTGGCCGACAGCCCCCTGGCCCGGCCCCGCATGAGCCCGACCGCGTTCTGCCACATCGTCCAGCGCGACGCGGGCATCGAGGCCCTCCTCCATGTGTCCTGCCGGGACCGCAATGTCATCGCGACCCAGTCGGAGCTGATGGGCGCCCACGCGCTGGGCATCCGCAGCGTGATCGCGGTGACCGGCGACCCCGTCCAGGTGGGCGGTTACGTCGGCGCGAGCGATGTCTTCGACCTGGACTCGGTGTCTCTCACCCACATGATCGCGCAGTTGAACCGCGGGCAGGACATGGCCGGGATGGCCGTGGACGAGCCCACGGAGTTCCGCATCTGCGTCGCCGCCAACCCGACCGCGGTGGATCCCGAACTGGAGACGGCCAAGCTCCACCGCAAGATCGAGGCCGGGGCGCATTTCATATTCACCCAGCCGGTCTACGATCCCAGGGACCTGGAACGGTTCCTCCGGCGGGTCGGCCCCTTGCCCATCCCGCTCTGCGTGGGGATCCTTCCCCTGCGCAGCGCGCGGCACGCCGAGTTCATCCACAACGAGGTGCCGGGCATGGCGGTGCCGGAGGCCGTTCGCGCCCGGATGCGCCGCGCCGGAGAGCGCGGGCTGGAGGAGGGCATCGCCATCGCCATCGAGATCCTGCGCGAGCTGCGCCCCCTCTGCATGGGCGCCTATCTCATGCCGCCCTTCAACCGGTTCGAAATGGCGGGCGAAATCCTCGTGGCCTTCGCGGACCGCTAGGGGAAGGGACGGACCCGGGGGCCCTTGCCCCGGCTAGTGCCGGCGCCCTCTCGGGTACATCGAGTCCTGGACCCCCACCCAAGTGCGCTTGATGTGCGCCATGGCCGCGATGCGCCGCTCGGCGAGCTGGTTGGCCGCCACCGAAGTGGGGATGTTCTCCTTCTTGGCGATCTGGAACACCTCGGTGAGGATGGGGTCGATCTGCTCCACCTGGCGCTTGGCGCGGTCCTGGTTGTAGCCCTCCAGCTCGTTGGCCACATTGATGAGCCCGCCGGCGTTGATCACGAAGTCGGGGGCGTAGAGGATCCCCTTCTCCTTGACCAGCGAGCCGTGCTTCTCCTCGACTTCGAGCTGGTTGTTGGCCGCGCCGGCGATGATCTTGAACTTGAAGCGCGCGAGGGTCTCGTCGGTCACCACCTTGCCCAGCGCGCAGGGGGCGAAGATGTCCGCCTTCACATCGTAGATCGCGTCGGGCGCCACCGCCTCGGCCTCGTACTGGTCCACCACGCGGCGGACCCGATCCTCGTCGATGTCGGTGACATAGAGCTTCACGCCGTCCTTGTGGAGGTACTCGGCCAGGTACTGGCCGGTGTGGCCCAGCCCCTGGATCGCCACTTTGAAGCCCGAGAGGTCGTCCGTGCCGTGCACCCACTTGGTGCAGGCCTTGATCCCGTGGTAGACGCCCCAGGAGGTCATGGGCGAGGGATCGCCGCTTCCGCCCAGAGCGCGCGCCACGCCCGTCACATAGGGCGTCTCCTGGCGCACCCACTCCATGTCGGTGACGCTGGTGCCGACATCCTCGGCGGTGATGTAGCGCCCGCCCAGGCCGTGCACGAAGCGACCGAGGGCTCGGAAG
>CAZWKH010000281.1:0-3189 GCA_964633885.1 uncultured bacterium
CCTGGGGGCGCACCGAGCGGTCGAGGCCCGCGAAGTCGATGCCGGGTTGGAGGGCAGTTGCGGCCGGGTTCTGCATGTGGGGCTCCCTGGTGGTGTCGGGGCGAAGCCGGAAACGATAGCACATCACTTTCCGGCGCCGGCGGTGATCCCCTCGATGATATGGCGCTGGAAGAAGAGAAACACGGCGAGGACGGGCAGGGTCGAGAGCATGGACCCCGCCATGAGATGGCCCCAATCCACCGCGTGCTGTCCCTGGCTGTAGAGGGCCAGGCCGACGGGCAGAGTGAGCATCTTCTCGCTGCTGGTCAGGATCAGGGGAAAGAGGAAGGAATTCCAGTTCACGAGGAAGGTGTTGATGCCCACCACGGCCAGCGCCGGCCGCGCGAGGGGAAGGACCACCCTCAGGAACACGGACCAGTCCCCGGCCCCGTCCACGCGGGCCGCCTCCTCCAGGTCGAGAGGAAGCTGCTGGATGTACTGCCGCATGAGGAACACATTGAAGGCATCCACGACGAAGGGGATGGTGAGGGCGGCGTAGCTGTCCAGGAGGCCCGTCCTGGCCACCAGGATGTAGAGCGGCACCAGGATCACCTGCTTGGGAATCATCAGCGTGGCCAGCACGGCCCCCCAGAGGAGCCGGCTCCCCACGAAACGGCGGCGCGCGAAGACATAGCCCACCATCGCGCAGAAGATCAGGTTCCCTGCCACCACCACGGCCGACACCAGGGCGCTGTTCAGGAAGTACCGCCCGAAGGGGCCCGCCGCCCAGACATCGCGGTAGTTCTGCAGGGTCAGCCCGGCCGGCAGGAGGCTCGCCGGCCCGTTCAGCGAGAACCCTTCCGTCTTGAGCGAGAGCAGGGCCATCCAGTAAAGCGGGAAGAGCATGGTGACGAGGCTCGCCACGAGCACGGTCCAGAGGACCCCGCGTCCGGCGCCCGCGAGAGGCCTCCCCCGGGCGCTCACGCGTCCGCCTTCGGCTTGAAGAGCCGGGTCTGGGCCAGGGAGGCGAGCAGGATGATCAGGAAGAGCAGGTAGGCGATGGCGCTCGCGTAACCCATGTCGTTGTGGCGGAAGGCGCGCTCGTACAGGTAGAAGACGGTGGTGCGGGTGGAGTCGAGAGGCCCCCCCTGGGTCATCACGAAGATCTCGATGAAGACCTGGAGGCTGCGGATGGTGTTGATGACCACGACGAAGAGGGTGGTGGGCAACAGGAGCGGCAGGGTCACATGCCGGTGGCGCCTCCAGCCGTCGCTTCCATCCAGCGCCGCCGCCTCGTAGAGCTCCGCCGGGATGGTCTGGAGTCCGGCCAGGTAGATGACCATGTAGTACCCGACGGCCGCCCACACATCCATGAGCATGACCGCCGGCAGCGCGGTGAGCGGGTCCTGGAGCCAGGGATGTCCCTCCATCCCCAGTGCCCGCAGAAACATGTTGAGGAGACCGAAAGGCGAGTACACCTGCTTGAAGATGAGCGACACCACCACCAGTGAAATGACGGTCGGCAGGAAGAACGACGCCCGGAAGAACCCGCGGCCGCGCAGGGGGCGATTGAGGAGGAGAGCTAGAGCCAGGGCCAGCGTGGTGGTGAAGGGGATGGTCCCGGCGACGAAGTAGAGGGTGACCTTCAGGGACTGCCAGAAGACGGGGTCGCGCATGGCCCGGG
This sequence comes from uncultured bacterium, assembly GCA_964633885.1. Lineage (GTDB taxonomy): Bacteria > Eisenbacteria > RBG-16-71-46 > JABDJR01 > JABDJR01 > CAVXKA01. The sequence goes on from CAZWKH010000281.1 coordinate 1,664, forward strand.
CGTATTGGGCGGCGCCGACCCAGGCCATGGTCCCGCCCAGGGGGTCGTAGTCGGTGAAGCTCACCAGGAGCGAGAAAAGGAGCGGGTACACGCCAAAGAGGGCGAAGGTGAGGAGCCAGGGGCTCAGAAAGACCAGCGTGCCGCGGGCGGAGTGGCGCATGACGCGTCGCATCATAGGCCCCGCCGAGGGCCCGGTAAACGCCCGGGATCCGTCGCCCGCAGGGGCGCTGCCGTCAGCGGCGCGAGCGGGCGAGAAGCGCGTCGATCCTCTCGCAGGCCGCGTTCAGGGCGTCGGCCGGCGCCGCCTTTCCGAACAGCGCCCTCTCCAGCGCCGCGTCCACCAGGTCCTCGATCTCGACCCAGTCTTCGAGGTTCGGCGGAAAGACCGCCGTCCGGAGCTGCTCCAGGAACACCGCCTGCATGGGGTTCTCGACGAAAAAGGAGTCGGCCGCCGCCGCGATCGCCGCCGGGAGAACGCTCTGCTCCGCCCGGGCGACGGCCATGGCCTGCGGGGCCTCGACGAGGAACCTCGCCAGCGTTAGCGCCGCGTCGCGCCGCGGGGACCGTGCGAAGACGGCCAGCAGCTCGCCGCCCCCGAAGGAAGCGGACGCACCCTCGCCGGGAGCCGGTCTCGGCACCAGCGCAACGCCGAAGTCGAGACCCGGAACATCCCGGGGAATGGTCTTGAGGAGCCAGGCTCCGGAGATCATCGCGCCCAGCCGGCCCTCTTTGAACGCCTGGTCCAGGACCTCCTGCTTCTCGAGCAGCGCGTGGGGCCGCAGCCGCAGGTAGAAGTCGAGCGCCTCGACCACCGGGGCCTCGCCGAGCGCGCACCGGCTCCGATCGGCGCTCAGCACATCCCCGCCGTTTCCCCAGGCGAAGGGCATGAACTTCTTGAACTGGATGTACCGCTCGCCGGAGTTGAGCCCGTATCCGTACACCTGGTCCCGCGGCCGGTGCACCGCCTGCGCGAAGGCGAGCAGTTCGTCCCAGGTACGGGGGGGCGCGCCGGGGTCGAGGCCCGCCTCGCGGGCCAGGGCGCGGTTGTAGAAGAGGGCGCGGGTTCCGGTCACCCAGGGGAGTGCGTACACCCTGTCCTCGTAGCGGCAGGCCTCCCACATGAGGTAGTCCGGCTCGAGCGCCTCCACCTGCGTGGTCAGGTCCGCCAGCGCGCCGCTCCCCGCAAACTTGGCGAACCAGGTCGTCCCCAGCTCGCAGAGGTCGGGAGGCTGCCCCGCCGCGGCGGCGGCGGTGATCTTCTCGAGCCCGCTCTGCCATGTGAGCTGCTGCATCTCCACCCGGATCCCCGGGTGCTCCGCCTCGAACGCAGCCAGCAGCGGGCGGATCGTCTCCGCCGGCCAGAATTGCCAAAAGGTCACCGTGACCTTGCCGTCCGCGCCGCGATCGCCGCCGCAGGCCGCCCCGAGGAGGAGCAGCGCCGTCAGGAGCGCCGCCGCGGCGGAACGCGCGGAAATGCCGCGGCTCATCGGCCCTCTCCGTTCTGCGCGGACTCGATGGCGCGGCGC
>CAZWKH010000282.1:0-3164 GCA_964633885.1 uncultured bacterium
CGCAGCGCCGCCCAGTTCCCAGCGCAGGCTGCCCACCTCCCGCCGCTCCGGCGCGGGGAGGTCGCGGCGCACCACATGGTCCCCTTCCCCTTCGCCGACGAAACGGTACACGGTCTGCGAGGCCGCCGCGTCGATGTCGACCGCGTACTCGCCGCGCCCCATGCCCACCTCCACAAAGGTCACCTCGTACTCGCCGGCCCCCTCCAGGTACACGAAGATCTCGCGTCCTGTGACGGCGTCCACGATGAGCCGGTAGTCGCCGCCGCCCGGTCCCCTGTACCGGGGCCCGCCGCTGGCCGTGGCAGAATCCCCCAGCGCCGCGAGCTGCTCCCGCTCCGCCTCGGTGAGCTCGCCCCCGAAGGGATCGTCCGCGCTGTCGCCCTCGCGGAAGTAGCCGCCGCGCAGCACCCCATAGCGCGCTCCGGGTCGCGATTCCGCCCCGGCAAAGGTGGCGCGGCGGCGGTAGCGCGAGGTCGCGAACTGGTAGTCCACGGCGATCTCCGTGGTGGAGGTGACCGGACGCCGCCCGGTGAAGGTGACCTCGCCGAGGCCGTAGTCGATGGTGTAGTCGTTCTCCTCGCCCCGCGCGAGCAACGCCCCGTTGAACCAGATCTTCTCGGATCCGGCCACCACCACCACTCCGCTCGAGTCCGCGCGGTCGGTGAGGCGGTAGGGTCCCTGCTTGCCGTCCACGCCGAAGAAGGAGCGGCTCGCGTATTCCCCCTTGGCCGAGGCCACCGCGCCGCGCACCCTTCCCGGCCCCACCTGGGCCTGTGCGGTGAACCCCTCCGCCTCGCGGCGCAAATCCAGAAACGCCAGTCCTCCCGAGACGAGCGACACATCCCCCAGGTTCGCCTGGGCGCGGGGCGACTGGAGCTGGACCAGCACCCGGTCGATCTCCTCCAGCTCCGCGGTGTTGCCCGAGGGCTCGAAGGGGATGTCCTGGTCGGAGAGGATGGCCAGGAGCGAAACATCGCGGGTGACCTGTCCGGTGAGCTTGAGGTCCAGGGTCTGGCGGAGCTTGAGGTCGCTGCGGTTGCCGACCTCGATGCCCAGGGTCTTGCTCCCCGACAGGGCGAGCCCCGCGCTCTCCGCCTCCCCGGTGAAGGGCGTGGCCCGCGGGCTCGCGGGGGGCAGCACCGTGGTCGCGGGACGCAGGCGATGGGGATCCTCGCGCAGTCGATAGGGGCCCTCCAGCGCGAGGGGCAGAGCGCTGTAGCGCGCGACCAGGAGATGCCCGGCGCGCAACGAGTCGACGCCAAGCAGGGTGAAGCAGCCCGCGTCCGCGTCGAGCCGGTAGTCGAGGTCGGGAACGAGCACCCGGTCTCCCTCCCGGATCTCGACCGTGGAGATGAGAAGGTAGCGCCGGCGCAGGCAGGCCACCCGCTCGTCGCGCTCCACCCGGAGGGTGTCGGTGAAGACGGGAAGCCCGTCCGCCGCTTCCGGCTCCGCGCCCCGTGCCGTCTCGAGAGAAAGAGGAAAGAAACCGGCCGCGAGCAGGGCGCCTCCCCCGATCCACAGCCGCGCCCGCATTCCCAGGCCGGGTGAACGCCTGTCCAAGGGTCAGTCCCCGGCAACCCGATAGGCGATGAGCCGTCCCGAGCAGCCTTCGCCGGCCAGGAGGAGTCCCTCTCCCGCGCCCAGCGCCGTGGTGGCGTAGGCCCGTCCGTCGCAGGGGCCCGTCGCGGGAAGGACAAGAGCCCGCCGAGGCGCCAGGGTGGCGTCGAGCAGGTCGAGCACCCTCCCCCGCGCCACCGCGAAGCCCGTCCCCATCACGGCCACCCCGCGCGGCGGCTCGGCCCAGCTCCGCGATCCGCGCGGGCCGCCCAGCTCGTCGATGAGCACGACCCGCGCGTTTCCCTCGTCGGCCACGATGAAGGGAGGCCGGTCTCCCACGGCCACCGCCCCCGGCCGGCGCCAGGAACCTGGCTCCGCTCCCGTCTGACCCCAGGTGCCGCGGAAGCTCCAGCCGGGTCCGAAGACGAGCAGGCGATCGCCGGTGCGGTCGGTGACCACGGCAAGCCCGCTGCGGTCTACGGCGAGTCCCGCGGGCTCGATGGGACCGAGCCCATTCTGCGCCGCGACCTGGGCGAGATCCGCGGCCACCCCCAGGTAGTTGCCCCGCAGGTCGTACTGGTGCACCGCGCGGCCCGGGCCATCCAGCGCGTAAAAGGCGAGACCCGGAGCCGGAGCGAGGGCGGTCCACTCGACCTGCGCGCGGCCGGGCGAGGGCAGCCGCGCCGTCACGCGGCCTGATGCGTCCAGGAGAAAGAGGCGGTTCTGGTCCGTCTCCGCGACGACCCACCCGCCTCCGGAGAGTGGGAGAAGAGCGGTGGGGAACCAGCGGTCCTCGGGAGCCGGCGCGGGCCAGAGAAGAGTCCGGTCCGAGGCCGTGCTGTCGGCGAACTGGGCCGTGGTGTCGGCTCCGGCGCGGTCCGCCAGGTTCGCGTCCGTACGCGCGTTGCCCTCCCGCGCCGAGGCGCAGCCCAGGCAGAGGAGAGCCGCGCTCCAGAGCAGCGCGGCGTGCCCTCGAGGGTGCCGGGGATCAGAAGGAGCGGCTGAGGAGGATGCGGGCGTTGGGGCCCTTCCGATCCGCATCGATCTCCCAGGAAAGCGTGGCCTGATCCGGCCCGCGGCTTCGGCTCCTGGCGCTGATGAGGCCCACGTCGAGCACGGAGAGGAGCCGATTGGCGACCAGAAGGCCCAGCGTGAGGTTCGCGCGGTGATAGGCGTCCAGGCTCGAGTTGCGCATGCTCTTGAAGCGATCGCGCTCCTCCTCGCTGTCCCACCGCCAGGCGTCGTTTCCGGTGTAGATGTGATCCTCGATATAGGCGTCCTGCTGCTCGCGATCTCCGGGGAAGAGGGCGCGGGCCTGGCGGCGGATCTGTTCGTTGGCGCTGTAGGGTCCCTCGGCGGCGACGAAGTTGCCGACGATCCGGTAGAACTCGTCGTCGTCCCGTACGCTCACACCGGCCTTGGCCTGGGCGTACTCGCGGAAGAGGTCCTCACGATGTCCTCCCTGCGTGCGGAACACCCCGAAGGCGGTCCAGATGGCTCCCTCCGCGGCGAAGAACCCCTTCGCCCGGGTGCCGTGGCCGAGATACTGCTCTCCGAGGCCGGGCAGGAGAAGCGAGTAAAGCATCGCCAGCTTGGGATTCTTCTCC
>CAZWKH010000283.1:0-3145 GCA_964633885.1 uncultured bacterium
CGGGGAGCGGTTCTGCGTGCTGTACCCCTGCGGGTTCAGCATCTTCGCGACGGGGACCGGGGCGGACGGCGTTCCGGTGGAGAGGCGCACCTGGGGGCGGATCAAGACGGCCTACCCGCGGTGACGGGACCGTGGGCCTGCCCCGTCACCGCTGCGGGCTACCGCGTGTAGTCCCGCTCGATCCAGCCGCGGCGGCCTCGGGCCTCCACCTTGACCCAGACGGCGCCGCCCAGGAAGCGCAGCTCGAGGGTGCGCGCGGCGATTCCCGCGCCCGTGTCGGTGAACCGCAGCCTGGGGTTTCCCGCCGGCGCGTCGTAGAGCACCACCTTCATGTAGTCGGGGTCGGCCGGCTCCCGGCAGGGACCCGCGTTCAGGGCGGCGGCGTTGTCGCAGGAGTAGAGGATCAGCGGTTGCCCCTCGGGGCGGCCCATCGAGTTGGCCCCCAGCGAGGTGGGCCAGCCCTCGATCTTCGCACTGAGGCGCAGCCCGACGATGACCAGGACCGGCACGGCGAAGGCCACGGCGGCGAGGACCCAGCTCCGATTGCGGGAACGGCGTGCGGTCATGGCTCGAGCTTTCCGTACCGGAAGCAGTCGGTGGTGTGATCGTGCACCATGCCCACCGCCTGCATGAAGGCGTAGCAGATCGTGGGGCCGACGAAGCGGAACCCCCGGCGGGCCAGGTCGCGGCTCATCGCCTCCGACTCGGCCGAGCGCGCGGGGAGCTCCGCCGCGGAACGGTACGCGTGGATTATCGGCCCGCCTCCCACGAAGCTCCACAGATATCCGTCGAAGCTCCCCTTCTCCTGGCGCAGGGCGAGGTAGGCCCGCGCGTTCGCCACCGAGGCCTCCACCTTGAGCCGGTTGCGGACGATACCGGGGTCCCGCAGGAGCGAAGCGATCTTGGCCTGGCGGTAGCGGGCGATCCGTTCCGGGTCGAACCCGTCGAAGGCCCGGCGGAAGTTGTCGCGCTTTCGCAGAATGGTGATCCAGGAGAGGCCGGCCTGGAACCCGTCGAGGACGAGCTTCTCGAAGAGGGCGCGGTCGTCGTGTTCGGGCACTCCCCATTCCAGATCGTGGTAGGCGACATAGACGGGATCCTCGCCGGCCCACGCGCATCTCACGGTCATGCATCCTCCCGGCGGCGTCGAAGATGGGCGGGCCCGATGCGGGTGACGCATGCGCGAACACGCATGGATGCGGGCCCCGATGTGGACGCGTTCCGGACCCCGTAGTATCATCGCGCACCAAGCCCACGGCAAGGCGGCTCGAAGCGGAGGGAGGAAGGCGACTTGCAGGATCGGGACCTGGAGAGTCTCGTGCGCGCGGTGGTGGAGCGCGTGCTCGACGCGCCCCCCGGCGCCGAGTCCTGTCCGGCCGCGCGGCGGGTCGCCATCGGCGCCGACCACGGCGGCTTCCCGCTCAAGCAGGAGCTGCTGCGTTTCCTGCCCACCCTTGGATGGGAACCCCTGGATCTCGGCACCCACTCGACCGATCCCGTGGACTACCCGGATGTCGCAGCGGCTGTGGCGCGGGCGGTCGTGGATGGACGCGCGGGGTACGGGGTCATGATCGACGGCGCAGGCATCGGCTCCTGCATGGCCGCCAACAAGATTCCCGGCGTCCGGGCCGCGCTGTGCTACGACCTCTCCACCGCCGCCAACGCGCGCGCGCACAACGACGCCAACCTGGTCACGCTGGGGGCGGGGTTGATCGGCCCCGCCCTGGCCCGGGAGATCGTCCAGACCTTCCTCTCCACGGCCTGCACCGAAGAGCGCCATCTCAGGCGCGTGGCGAAGATCGACGCGCTGGACGGAGCAGCGGCTCGATGAGCGAGCGCGACGCGCTGGTCGAACGGATCACGCGCGAGGTTCTGGCGCGGCTGCGGGGAGCCTTTCCCGAGGGCCTTCCGCCCGCGGAAGCGCCCGCCGCCGGCACGCCCTCCTCGCCCCCCGGACGGGCTGCAGAGGCCGCTCCGGTGACCGAGGCCTACCGGCGCTCCTACGATCCCTGCACCGAGCGCCCCGCGATCCGCCATCCCGACGCGGCGGACTCGGAGGACCGCGCCCGCAACGAGAACCCCGCCCAGCGCAGCCCGGAGACGGTGCGCGGCTTCCTGGCCGCGGGCGCCTCCCGCATCAGCGCCGCGAGCGGGAGCGGTGCGGTGCCCCACGACATCGCCGCCTACATCGACCACACGCTGCTCAAGCCCGACGCCACCGAAGCGGAGATCACGAAGCTCTGCGGGGAAGCGGCGCGCCACCGCTTCGCCTCGGTGTGCGTCAACCCCAGCTTCGTCAGGCTCTGTGCACAGCTCCTGCGGGGGAGCGAGGCCAAGGTCTGCACGGTGGTCGGCTTCCCGCTCGGCGCCACCACCCCCGCCACCAAGGCCTTCGAGTCGCGCAAGGCCATCCGGGAGGGCGCGCGGGAAGTGGACATGGTCATCAATGTCGGCGCCCTCAAGAGCGGGAACTACGACCTGGTTGAGCAGGACATCGCCGAGGTCGCCGCCGCCTGCCACGAGTCCGGCGCGATCCTGAAGGTGATCATCGAGGCTGCCCTCCTCACCGACGAGGAGAAGGTGGTGGCCTGTCTCCTCGCCAAGCGCGCGCGGGCGGACTTCGTGAAGACCTCCACCGGCTTCGCCTCCGGCGGGGCCACCATCCGCGACGTGGCCATCATGCGCGCGACGGTGGGGCCGGAGATGGGGGTGAAGGCGGCGGGCGGCATCCGCAGCTACGCGGACGCGCTGGGGATGATCGAGGCGGGGGCGACCCGCATCGGGGCCTCGGCGGGGGTGCGCATCGTGAAGGAGTCGCGCGGCGAGGCCGCGGACTCCCCGCAGACGAAAGGTCCCTACTGATGGCGACCACCCAGATCGACCTGCGCTCCTATGTGTTTCTGGACAGCCTGCAGCCGCAGCACGCGGCGTTTCTGGGCACGGTGGCGGGAGGGTTCCTGCCCCTGCCCGGGCAGGCCTGCCTCTATGTCGAGATCTCGCCCGGCATCGAGATCAACCGCATCACCGACATCGCGGTCAAGAGCACGCGGGTGTTTCCGGGGATGCAGATCGTGGAGCGGCTCTACGGACTCCTGGAGGTGCACTCCGACTCCCAGGCGGATGTGCGCCAGGCGGGCGAGGCGAT
>CAZWKH010000284.1:0-3138 GCA_964633885.1 uncultured bacterium
TGGGAGCGCTGCTCCTGCTGACCCTCGTCTTCGGGATCCTCACCCCGCCCGCGGTGCAGGCCTTCGCGGGACAGGGCACCACCGCGCGCATCCTGCTCGCGGTGGCCATGCTCTTCCCGCTGGGGTTCTTCATGGGCACCGCGTTCCCGCTGGGCATGCGGCTTGCCTCGGGCCACGAGCCGGCTCTCACGCCCTGGCTCTGGGGGATGAACGGCGCCGCCTCGGTGTGTGCCTCGGTGCTAGCCATCGCGGTGGCGCTGGCCGCGGGCATCTCCGCCGCCTTCTGGCTCGGCTTCCTCTGCTATGCGGCCGCGTTCCTATCCTTCCTGGCCGGATCCCGCGGCGGGGCGCAGCGCGGGCCGGCGTAGCGCAGCGCGGCGTCCATCTCGAGCCGCGGCGTGGTGACCGCGAGGGTGTCGTAGAAGAGCCCGCGCTCGATCGCCTCTCCAGCTAGAGCCAGAACAAGGACGGCAACACCCGCGGGCTGATCCCCCATGACGAGCCGCCATGCGGGGGCCGCGACGAAGCCCAGGGCGAGGCGCAGAACGAGAAGCCACGGCCTTCCCGGTCCGAGAGGCGCCCGCGGGCCGCTGTGCCGCGTCACCAGGAGCCGGAGCAGACCGAGCGGGATCCAGAGCGAGGCGGGCCCCGCGAGGAGGGCGGCCATGTAGAGGCTCCCCGCGAAGACCGGACCGATCGGAGGAAAGCCGCGGCGCCGCGCGTCGGCGCCGGGAGGCAGGATCACTCCATAGACCCGGTCCACGGCGAAGGCGGCAAAGAGACCCAGGCCGGCCAGCGCCCATCCCACGCCGGGGAGGACGCGCGGCACGATCGCCTCCGGGCCGCCGCCACCGGCCCCGGCCCCCAGCGCCCCGGCCCACCAGGCCGCGGCCATCCACGCGGTCGAGAGCAGGAGGAAGGACCCGGCGAGCAGGATCTCGCGGCTCAGCCAGGAGCGGCGCCAGTTCACCGTCGCCCGCCAGGCGCGCTCGGGCCTCCCCAGATGCGCCGTCGAGACAAGGAGCGCGCCCAGCGCGAAGGCGGCGTAGGCCGCCACCGCACCGGAACCCGGCGCCGGATCCCCCCGCCACTGGAGCGCGGCAAAGACCGCGACAAGGGCCGGCACCGCGCCGGTGAAGGCGCAGAGCGACCACTCCCCCCGCAGACTCATCCCGGATCGCGCGATGGGCGTCGAGGGCGCTGTTCCCTCGGCGGGGGGCTCCTGAGCGACCTGCACCGCTTTGCCGCGCAGCGGCGTGAACCGGATGGCCGGCCGCAGCCGCGTGGCCCGGAATCCCGGCGGCGGCGCGGACCCATCTCCCTCGACTCCCCGCGGCGCGTCCCCGCCCTCCCCGGGCCGCGCCTCGCCGATCTCGAGAGCGCCGGTCGGGCAGGCGGCCACGCAGGCGGGGCGGTCCCCCTCGAGGAGCCGGTGCCGGCAGAAGGTGCATTTCTCGATCACGCCGAGCCGCGGGTTGAAGCGCGGAGCGTCGTAGGGGCAGGCCCAGGCGCAGTAGCGGCAACCGATGCAGCGCGAGGCCTCCACCAGCACCGCTCCCGTCTCCGAATCCTTCACATAGGCATTCGCGGGGCAGGCCTCGAGACAGGCCGGCTCGCCGCAATGGTTGCAGGCCAGGGAGAGGGAGAAGGACGGGATCCCCGGCAGGCGCGCCTCGTTGTAGGTCTCGATGCGGCGCCAGTCCAGGCCGCCCTGGTCGATGCGCTCGGGCGCGTTCTCGATGCCGCAGGCCAGCGCGCAGGCGTGGCAGCCGGTGCAGAGGTTGGGATCGAAGAGAAAGGCGCGGGGCGTCATCGCTCCACCTCGACCCGGTTCTCGTGGAAGGCCGCCCCATGGCCCATGTCCGTCTCGCGCCCACAGGAGAGGAAGTTGACCGTGCCCCCGCGCTGGATCCAGTAACCGTTCGGGGTGGAGACGCAGCCGGGGCGCAAGCCATGGTCGAGACGGACCGGGAGCCGCAGCTCGCCGCGCTCGTTGAACACCCGCACCCGGTCTCCCTCGCCGATGCCCCGCGCCGAGGCGTCGGCCGGGTGCATCGAGAGGACCGGACCGGGATCGATCCGGCGGATCAGAGCCAGGTTGTGGAACTGCGAGTGGATGCCGTTCTTGGTGTTGGGGGTCAGGAAGTGGAGCGGAAAGCGCGACGCAGCGTTTCCCGCCTCGACGGGCTCGCCGTAGCGCGGGAGCGGATCCACACCCCACCGCTCCGCGGCCTCGCTCGAGAGAAGCTCGATCCTGCCGGAAGGCGTCGGGAAACGGAGATCGCGGAAGGCGATCTCCTCGGTGCCGGGGGCGAGCACCGGGCCCTCGGCGAGCCGCTCCAGGGTGAGGCCGGGAAAGGGCGCTAGCCGCGCGCGCAGGTAGGCCTCCACCTCGGCGTCCGACGGCCCGGGGATCCTGCCTTCGAGCGCGGCGTCCGCAATGCCGAGCCGCGCGGCCAGCAGACGATAGATCTCCGTCTCCGGCTTCACCTGGGGGGGCGGATCCAGCACCTTCTGCTTGAGTTGGATATAGGAGTGCCAGTAGGCCCCGATCACATCGGTCTGCTCGAAGATGGCCTTGGCGGGCAGGACGATGTCGGCCTCCCGCGCGGTGTCGGTCAGGAACTCGTCTACCACCACGCGGAACTCAAGACCCCGGACGGCGCGCAGGACCTCGTGGGTCTCCGGGTTCTGGGTCACCGGATTGCCCCGCTCGACCCAGATCATGCGCAGCGCCGGATCCTGCTGCGCGAGCATGTCCCGGCCCAGCCGGGCGGTCGAGATGGAGATGCGGGCCACGCCGTCCGGCCGCGCCGGGGGATAGAAGGCGATCGGGTCGCGCACCGCGTCGAAGATCTGCGACTGGAGGTTGGCGTAGATCCACCCCGCGCCGGGCCGGCCGATGTTCCCGGTGATGGCGAGCAGGGCGAGGACCGCGCGAACGCTCTGGCCGGCATTGGTGTAGCGCTGCATCCCGAACCCGGCGTTGATGGTGACCGGGCGGACGGTGCCGACGGCCTCGGCGAGGCGGAGGATCTGCTCCAGGGGCACGCCGCTGATCGCCGCGGCTCTCTCCGGCGGAAACTCCTCCAGCATCGCCGCGAACTCGGGATAGCCCAGCACATGGGCCTCCACGAA
>CAZWKH010000285.1:0-3138 GCA_964633885.1 uncultured bacterium
TGCGAGAGCGTCGTCCGCCAGGAACACGGCCCGCCCGGAGGCGGCGCCGGGAGACGCCGGGAGCCCCGTCGCCAGCACCCTGGGCTTCTTCGCCGGGTCCACCCGGGGGTGCAGGAGCTGGTCGAGATCCGCCGGCGGCACGCGCAGCACCGCGGTCTTCTCGTCGATGAGGCCCTCGTGCACCATGTCCACCGCGATCCTCACCGCGGCGGCGCCGGTGCGCTTGCCGGTGCGGGTCTGGAGGAGGTAGAGGGTGCCGTCCTCCACCGTGAACTCGAAGTCCTGGACATCCCGGTAGTGCTTCTCCAGGCGGCCGGTGATCTCACGGAGCTGCTTGTAGACCGGGGGCATCTCCTTCTCCAGCTCTACGATCGGTTTGGGGGTGCGGATGCCGGCTACGACATCCTCGCCCTGGGCGTTGGTGAGATACTCGCCGTAGAACTCCTTGGCTCCGCTCGCGGGATTGCGGGTGAAGCCCACGCCGGTGGCCGAGGTCGGACCCTTGTTGCCGAACACCATCGCCTGGACATTCACCGCGGTCCCCAGGTCGTCCGGGATCTTGTTCTGCCGGCGGTAGTAGGTCGCACGCGGGTTGTTCCAGGAGCGGAACACCGCATCGCGCGCCATGTCGAGCTGGGCCCGCGGATCCTGGGGGAAGTCCTTGCCGGCGGCGTCCTTGACGATCGCCTTGAAGCGCGCCACGAGCTGTTTGAGGTCCTCCGTCCCCAGGTCCAGATCCTGCCTGGCGCCCCGCTCCTTCTTGAGCGCGGAGAGTTCTTCCTCGAAGCGCCGCTTGGAGATGTCCAGCACGACATCGCTGAACATGGAGATGAAGCGCCGGTAGCAGTCCCAGGCGAAGCGCTCGTTGCCGGTCTTGGCGGCCAGCCCCTGCACACTGGTGTCGTTGAGACCCAGGTTCAGGATCGTGTCCATCATGCCGGGCATCGAGAACTTGGCTCCGGAGCGCACGCTCACCAGGAGCGGATCGGCCGGATCTCCCAGCTTCTTGCCCAGGAGCTTCTCCAGGCGCTCGATGTTCGCCGCCTGCTCCTTCTGCACCACCGCGGGCACCCGGCCTTCTTTCTGGTAGGCGATGCACACCCGCGTGGAGATCGTGAAGCCGGGAGGCACGGGGACCCCGGCGTTGGTCATCTCGGCCAGCCCCGCTCCCTTCCCGCCCAGCACATCCTTCATGCCGCCGTTGCCGTCCGCCTTGCCGCCGCCGAAGAAGAAGATTTCCTGCTCCAAGTTCGTTCTCTCCTCATGAAATGGCCCGGCCGGATGGCCGAGCCTTGCTGCGGGCCCCGAACCGCCGGGGCCTCTCCGTAGATGTCTCTCGTGAACGCCGGTGCCGCCGCCTCAGGCCAGGTAGACGGAGGGGTCGACCAGAGACCCCGTGGCCGCCGCCTCGGCCGCCGCGGCGGGGCTCAAAACATGGACCTCGGGCAGTCCCTGCCCGGGGCTCAGGTTACGATGATACTCCGCGGTGGAGGCAATGCGCTCCCCCTCCCCAAAGATGGAGACTCCCCCGGCGCTCCCGGGACCCGCACCCGGCACCACCACCATGGCCCCCGCCTGGAGGAAGGTCTCGTAGAAGCCGGCCTGCAGGCAAGCGCGCGCGGTCTCGAGGGTCGCCGGCGAGATCGCCAGCCGCACCGCCGGGTGGACGCGCCCGACCTTCTTGAGCACCTCGGCCACCAGCGCCAGGTCCTCGTAGCGCCCGCCGTAGCAGGAGCCGATGAAGGCCCCCTGCACGGGTAGGCCGTCCTTCGCGGGGAGGGCCGCAAAGGATCCCCGGTAGGCCGGGCCCGCCACCGAGGGGACTTCCTTCATCTTGAGCGGCACGCTCGCAGCGTAGGCCGCGTCGGCGGCCGGCTCCAGGTCCAGCTCCGCGGACTCGCCGCGGTCCAGGTAGTACTTGGCCAGCATGGCGTCGGGCGGGACCAGAGCGCCCGCCGCGCCCATCTCCAGCAGGATGCCGCAGACGCCGAGCCTCAAGTTCAGGGGCCAGAAGGCGGAGTCGCCGGTCAGTTCCACGATCCGTCCGGCGAAGTTCCCGCCGAGGCCGTCCGCCGCCGCGACCGCGATGTCGATCGGCCCCGCGTGGCGCAAAGGCTTCCCCTGTACAACCACCCGCAGCGCCTCGGGGACGGTGAGAACGATGCGTCCGCTCTGCACCGCGCGCGCCAGGGGCTCCTCGTCCAGCCGCCACCCGAGCGCACCGATCCCTCCCGTCACCCCCAGGCAGCGGCCGCAGCCTGCGACGAGCTGGCCCGGCACGACCCGCGCCGATTCGACCACGACATGGGATCCGATTCCCATGTTGAGGTCCAGGACATGCCGCAGCCCGAAGGACTCGGCCAGCTCGCGGCACAGGGACCGGCTGCGCGGCACGGAGGACTCCACCTCCGGGGCGACGAAGTCCATGCTGAGGATCACCGCGTCCGAGGACCAGGGCCGCCCCAGGTCGCGCACACGGATCAGGGTGGACGGTGCGCGGGCTCCGGAGAGCACGGCCCGGTCGAGGCAGACCTCGACGGGCTCGCCGGGGCGCACCGGGCGCCCGGCCGCGCGGGACAGTATGCGATGGGCGAAGGCCATGCTCATGGCGCACTCCTATGCGCAAGCTCGCTTCGACGGAACACGATCACTCCGGGATCTCCTCCAGCCGGGCCGTGAAGTGCCGCAGTACCGGCGCCGCGTAGGTGAGCTTGAGTCCGCGGAGCCGGTTCCGGTTCTCGTGGATCCGGATCACGGTGTCGGCGACATAGTCCATCTGCATGGTCGTGTACACGCGGCGCGGGATGGCCAGACGCACCATCTCCAGGACCGGGTAGACCGCCTTTCCGTTCTCCTCCCGGCCGAACATGAGCGAGCCGATCTCCACGGCGCGGATGCCCCCCTCGCGGTAGAGCGCCGCGGTCAAGGCCTGGGCCGGGAACTGCGGCTGCGGGATGTGGGGCAGGAACGCCCGCGCGTTCAGGTAGATCGCGTGCCCCCCGAAGGGCTTCAGCACCGGCACCCCCGCGGCGGTCAGCCGCTCGCCCAGGCGCCGCACCTGGCCGACACGGTACTCCAGGTACTCCTCGTCCACCACTTCTTCCAGACCGCGGTCGATGTCCTCCAGGTCGCGCCACC
>CAZWKH010000286.1:0-3127 GCA_964633885.1 uncultured bacterium
CGAAGCCCGGGTCGCGCACCTCCCTGCGGGCGGTGCCGCCCGCCGGCGGCTCCGGATCCGGGACGGCCGCGGCGCCGCGGGAAAAGACATCGCGCAAAAAGCGCGGGTAAGCGCGCCGTAACGACGGCGCCGCGCCTGGTCCGCTCCCTCGAGGTCGGGGGGCCGCTGCGGCGGCCCCCCGACCGCTACTCACCCCCGGACCCCTGTGATACGATTCGTCGGTTTTGGTTCGAAGTCCTCACTCCAAGAACGACGCGTAGCATGCGGATCTGCAGGACCGGGGTGGTCATGCGCCTCTCCGGTGGCCCGCAGCCAGGGGAGACGCGATGGCCACGGCAGAAACCGAAGCGAAGAAGACCGCTCTGTTCGACCGGCACCGCGAGCTCGACGCGAAGATCGTGCCTTTCGCCGGCTACCTCATGCCCCTCCAGTACTCGGGGCAGATCGTGGAGCACGAGGCCGTGCGCCGGAATCTGGGCCTCTTCGACCTCTCCCACATGGGGGAGTTCCGGCTCACGGGCCCCCGCGCTCTGGAGGCGGCGGATCGGCTGGTCACGAACCGCGTCGCCGACATCCCCGTTGGGCAGGCGGTCTACTCGCCCATGTGCCGCGAGGACGGCGGCATCGTGGACGACCTCATCGTCTACCGCCTCGAGGACTCGGTGCTGCTGGTGGTGAACGGCGCCAACATCGACAAGGACGCCGAGTGGGTCCAGGCCCACCTGCCCCCCGGCGTGAAGTTCCGCGACGAGTCGGACGACACCGCCCTCCTGGCCGTGCAGGGGCCGGGGACGGAGCCCTTCCTGCAGCGCCTCACCGCGACGGAGCTCTCCCCGATGGGCACCTACACCGCCCAGTGGGGCGAGGTCTGCGGGATCGAGGCGCTCATCTCCCGCACCGGGTACACGGGGGAGGACGGATTCGAGCTCTACCTGCCTGCGCGCTGGGCGGTGGACCTCTGGGACCGGCTGATGGAGGAGGGGCGGACTCCCCGGCTCCAGCCCATCGGACTGGCCGCGCGGGACACCCTGCGCTTCGAGATGGGCTATTGCCTCTATGGAAACGACATCGACGACACCACCACCCCTCTGGAGGCCGGGTTGTCCTGGACGGTCAAGCTCAACAAGGAGAGCTTCATCGGTCGGGAGGCCCTGGCCAAGCAGAAGGAGCGCGGCGTGAGCCGCCGCCTCATCGGCCTGGTGCCGGCAAGCGACCGGTGCATCCCCCGCAAGGGGTACCCGCTGGTCGAGGGCGGCGCCACCGTCGGCCATGTGACCAGCGGCACCTTCGCCCCCTCGCTGAACCACGGCCTGGGGATGGGGTATGTCCAGACCGCATTCGCCGAGCCGGGCCGCTCTATCGGCGTGGACATCCGCGGCCGGGTGGAGCCCGTGACGGTGGCGCGGTTTCCGTTTTACGGGAAGGGGAGCCGCAAGGCTCCCGCAAAGTGAGGGTGGACGAGCAACCGGCCGCGGCCGGGAGGACGACATGGAAACGCCCAAGGACATAAAGTACACCGAGGATCACGAGTGGGTGCGGGTGACCGGGAACACCGCCGTGGTGGGGATCACGGACTACGCCCAGGGTGAGCTGGGGGACATCGTCTTCGTCGAGCTGCCCGCAGTGGGGACCGAGGTCGCGCAGGGCGCGAGCTTCGGGACCATCGAGGCGGTGAAGACGGTGAGCGACCTCTTCGCGCCGGTGGGGGGGAAGGTCGTCGAGGTGAACGCCGCCGTCGCCGACAAACCCGAGCTGATCAACAAGTCGCCCTACGGCGACGGCTGGATGATCAAGCTCGAGATGGCGAATCCCGCCGAGATGGGCAAGCTCATGGAGGCCGACGCCTACCGCAGCCATGTGGGGGAGGGGCACTAGATTGCGATTCCCCTATGTGCCTCGAGGGGACGGCGAGGAGGAGGAGATGCTCCGAGCGATCGGAGCGGCCTCCTTCGACGACCTGATCGCGCCCGTGCCCGCCAAGTTCCGCCTGCGCGGGCCCCTCGGCTTGCCCGGCCCGAAGAGCGAGTTCGAGGTCGCGCGGCTCCTCGAGGGGATGGCCTCCCGCAACGGCCATGGGGGCAATCGCCTCTCCTTCCTGGGGGCGGGAGCCTACGACCACTTCGTCCCCGCCGCCGTGGACCACCTCTGCTTCCGCTCGGAGTTCTACACCGCCTACACGCCCTATCAACCCGAGGTTTCGCAGGGGACGCTGGCCGTCATCTTCGAGTTCCAGACCATGGTGGCGGAGCTGACCGGGATGGACATCGCCAACGCCTCGCTCTACGACGGGGCGACGGCGCTGGCCGAGGCCGCGCTCCTGGCCGCGGCGACCACGGGGCGCCGGCGCATCGTGGCCGCGGGCCCGTTCCACCCGCATTACCTCCAGACGCTGCGCACCTTCTGCCGGGAACAGGACATCGAAGTGGTGGCGGATCCCGCGCCCCAGGGCATCGTGGACCGCGCCTGGCTCGCGGCGACCCTCTCCGTGGAGACGGCGGCGGTGGCGGTGCAGACGCCCAACATCTACGGGATCTTCGAGGACGCCACCGAGGCCTTCGCCATGGCCCACTCCGCGGGGGCCAGGGCGATCGCCGTGTTCGAGCCCCACGCCCTGCCGCTCTACAAGACGCCCGGGGCCATGGACGCGGACCTCGCGGTGGGGGAGGGGATGTCCCTCGGCACGCCGCCCAGCTTCGGCGGGCCCGCGCTGGGCATCTTCGCCGCGAAGAAGGAATTCGCGCGCCAGGTGCCGGGACGCCTCATCGGGGAAACGGTGGACCGGAACGGGCTCCGCGCCTTCGTCATGACGCTGCAGACCCGTGAACAGCATATCCGCCGCGAGAAGGCGACCTCCAACATCTGCACCAACCAGGGGCTTCTCGCGCTGCGCGCAGCGATCTACCTGTCCCTCCTCGGGCCGCAGGGGATGCGCGAGACGGCCGAGCAGTGCCTCGAGCGCGCCCATTACGCCGCGGAGCGTCTGGCTGCGCTGCCGGGCTTCAAGCTGCGTTTCGGCGCGCCCTTCTTCCACGAGTTCGCCCTGGAATGCCCGCGCCCGGCCCGGGAGATCGTGCGGGGCGCGCTGGCGCGGGGCGTGCTGGCGGGGGTGGACCTGGGGTCCCTGCCC
>CAZWKH010000287.1:0-3126 GCA_964633885.1 uncultured bacterium
ACCGATCTCCGCTTCTCGATCAATGGCATTCCCACCGTCAAGTGCGACGGCCACATCAACATCCCCGACGGGGAGATCTACACCGCCCCCGTCCGGGACTCCATGAACGGCGTCATCCAGTACAACACGAGCACCCTGGAGGAGGGGACGCTCTACAAGAATGTCCGCTTCGAGATCAAGAACGGGAAGATCGTGAACGCCACCTGCGAGGGCGATGTGAAGAAGATGAACGAGCTGCTCGACATCGACGAAGGAGCCCGGTACTTCGGCGAATTCGCTCTCGGGGTGAACCCGCATGTCACCAAGCCGATGCTGGACACGCTCTTCGACGAGAAGATCCGTGGCAGCTTCCACCTGACGCCGGGGAACTCCTACGACGCCGCCCCCAACGGCAACCACTCGGCCCTGCACTGGGACATCGTGTGCATCCAGACCCCGGATTGGGGCGGAGGCGAGATTCATTTCGACGGAAAGCTCATCCGCAAGGACGGCCTCTTCGTGCCGCCCGCGCTGCATGGGCTGAACCCGGAGAACCTGGCCTAGAGACCGCGACGGGGCCGCCGGCGGCGCATGTCCGCCGGCGGCCGCCGCCCATGTCCGCGGGCGCTCGCCCGGCGCCGACTCAGAAAGAAGGTGCTCCTTGGAGAAGACCGCCAATCCCGCGCCGCTCGGATTGATGGGCTTCGGCATGACGACCGTGCTCCTCAACATCCACAACGCCGGGTTCTTCCCCGTCAGCGCGATGATCCTGGCCATGGGCCTCTGCTACGGCGGACTGGCGCAGATCATCGCCGGCATCCTGGAGTTCAGGAAGGGCAACACATTCGGATTGACCGCGTTCACTTCCTACGGACTGTTCTGGCTCAGCCTCGTGGTGCTGATCGTCGGTCCCCGCACCGGGTGGATGGACCCGACTCCGGAGCCCTACATGGCCTGGTACCTCGCGTTGTGGGGCGTGTTCACCCTGTTCATGTTCTTCGGGACGCTGCGCGCCAACCGCGTCTTGCAGTTCGTGTTCCTCTCCCTCACCGTGCTCTTCTTCCTGCTGGCGGCGCGCGACTTCACCGGCTCGACGGTGATCGGCAGGATCGCGGGGTGGGAGGGGATCGTCTGCGGAGGGAGCGCCATCTATCTCGCGATGGCGGAGGTGCTGGAAGAACAGCTCGGCCGCCCGGTGCTGCCCATCGGGCGGCCGGCCGTGAGCTGAGAAGCGCTAGGCCACCGTCACCGCCTTGGACAGGTACACATCCTGGATCGCGTTCAGCAGCGCGACCCCGTCCTTCATCGGCTTCTGGAACGCCTTGCGGCCGGAGATGAGCCCCATGCCGCCCGCGCGCTTGTTGATGATCGCGGTCTTCACCGCCTCGGCCAGGTCGTTCGTTCCGGAGGCGCCGCCCGAGTTGATGAGCCCCGCGCGCCCCATGTAACAGTTGGCCACCTGGTAGCGGGTGAGATCGATCGGGTGATCGGAGGTGAGGTCGGAGTAGACCTTCTTGTGGGTCTTCCCGAACTTGAGCGCGTTGTAGCCGCCGTTGTTCTCGGGGGCCTTCTGCTTGATGATGTCGGCCTGGATCGTCACGCCCAGGTGATTGGCCTGGCCGGTCAGGTCCGCGGACACATGGTAGTCCTTATCCTTGGTCTTGAACCCGCTGTTGCGCAGGTAGCACCAGAGGATGGTGGCCATGCCCAGCTCGTGGGCGCGCTCGAAGGCCTCGCTCACCTCCAGGATCTGCCGGCGCGATTCCTCCGAGCCGAAGTACACGGTCGCGCCCACCGCCACCGCGCCCATGTCGAAGGCCTGCTCCACGCTCGCGAACACCGACTGGTCGTAGGTGTTGGGGTAGGAGAGGAACTCGTTGTGGTTGAACTTCAGGATGAACGGGATCCTGTGTGCGTACTTGCGCGACACCGCGCCCAGCACGCCCAGGGTGGAGGCCACCGCATTCGCGCCGCCCTCCAGGGCCAGCTTCACGATGTTCTCGGGATCGAAGTAGATGGGGTTGGGCGCAAACGAGGCCCCGGCGGAATGCTCGATGCCCTGGTCCACGGGGAGGATCGACAGGTACCCGGTGCCCCCCAGACGGCCGTGGTCGAAGAGCGACTGGAGATTCTTCAGGACCGGCGTCGGCCGGTCGGATAGGGCGACGACCCGGTCCACGAAGTCGGGCCCGGGAAGGTGCAAGGACTCCTTGGGGATGGTCTTGCATTTGTGGGTGAGCAAAGGTTTCGCCTCCGCCCCGAGAAGCTTTTCGATGTTTACTGCCATGCGCGTGATCTCCTTTCCGATACGGCGCGGGGCGTGTTCCCGCGGCGGACTACTCTACCAGGAACGGCTAGATCGGATAATCAGGCCTCTCCGGGATCCGCACCCCGGTCAGCGCCCGGGCCGCGCGGTCCTTGGCCAGACGCGCTCCGGTGAGGCATCCGTCCAGCTTCGCGCGCAGCCTGGTGAAGGCTTCCATGCCCCGGAACTTGACGCAGGGCCCGGCCTTCACCGCGTGGGTCCCGTCCGGGGCCAGGACATCCGTCATCCCGGGCGCATAGGCGGCGAAGCCCGGCATGACCCCCTCCAGCGCCTCCACCTCCTCGGCTCGGTAGCACCCCGAGCCCTCGCAGTCCCAGGCGGGATGGCGGTTGTAGCCGAAGACCAGCTCCGTGCAGAGCCGCGAGGTCTCCCCCGCCGCCCGGGCCGCCTGCACATGGCAGAGGTCGGTGAGGAACGGCGCGAGGCCGGCCGTCTCCGCCGCGAGCGCCGGGTCCTCGGCGCCGCGCTCCTCCAGCTCGATCAGGTCGAGGATCTGGAAGCGCGAGGCGAGGAGCCAGGCCAGCGCGTCGGCCATCGGGAAGGTGACGCCCTGCCGCTCGCCGCGGTAGAGCCGTCTCCCCTGTGCGTCGCGCGCGCGCAGCAGGTGCCTAAGCGACCAGCGCCAGAGCTCCATGGCCGAGGCCAGGGTACAGGCGCCGGTACCGGGGCGCCGCGCTCCCACCGCGCGCATCTCCTCGATCCACTCGTCGAGGACGGCCCGGAACTCCGCCTTGGTCATGGCGACCGCCAGCAGCCGCCGCTGCACCGCCTCCGGTCCCTCGTAGGTCGCCTCGAGATCGATGATGTCGCGGAGCAGGATC
>CAZWKH010000288.1:0-3115 GCA_964633885.1 uncultured bacterium
GCGAACGCTCCCGGCGGCCGATCACCACCAGCCCGCTCGGCCGGTGGCGGAGGCGGATCGAGGAGAGGGTCACATTGCGATGTTGCCCCCCCGGACCGGAGGACTTGAACGCGGTCACATCGCACTCGGCCAGCAGCTCCTCGTCGGTTTCGGGGAGGCGGTAGGAGGCCCGCAGTTCCTCCGGGGTGGGGCGATCCATCGTCTCAGGCCGCGCCGCTCCGGTTCAGGGCCCGCAGCCTCGCGATGCGCTCCGCCAGCGGCGGATGGGTGGAGAGGAGCCCCTTCGCCCGCTCCTCGAAGGGCCGGAAGGGGTTCACGATGTAGAGGTGCTGGGTCGCGCGATTGGCCACCTCGAGCACCTCCCGGTCCGTGCCCAGCTTCTCCAGGGCGGAGGCGAGGCCGTCGGGGTTGCGGGTCAGCTCTACCGCCGAGGCGTCGGCCAGATACTCGCGCTGCCGCGAGGCCGCGAGCTGGATGAGCTTGGCGAGGAGCGGCGCCACGATGGAGAGCAGCACCGCCAGCAGCGCGATGACCGCCACCCCAGGTCCCGCCCCGCCGCCGTCCCGCGACGAGCGCCGCCGGCCGCCTCCCCACCACATCCACCGGCGGAACACATCGGCCAGGAGGACGAGGAAGCCCACCATCACCGCCAGGAGCATGGCGAAGCGGATGTCGTAGTTGCGGACATGGCTCAACTCGTGGGCGAGCACGCCCTGCAGCTCGTCGCGGGTGAGCCGCTCCCGCAGCCCGCGCGTGATCGCGACCGCGGCGTGGGCGGGGTCCCGCCCGGTGGCGAAGGCGTTGAGCGCGGTGTCGTCGATCAGGTGGACCCGGGGCATCGGCGTGCCCGCCGCGATGGAGAGCTCTTCCACCACATTCCAGAGCTGCGGGTCTTCCTCCCGGCGGATCTCGCGCGCCCCGCTCATGGACAGGATCGCGCTCGCTCCTCCGTAGTAGCTCAGCAGCGCCACCAGAAGCCCCGCGCCCACCGCGATCGCCGCCGGCGCGATCGCGGTGCGGGGATCGTCCCCCAGCAGGGTGACGGCGAAGGCATACACCGTCACCATGAGCAGGAGGACGAACAGGAACACGAGCCCGGCCGACTTGCGCCGGTTCTCGGCCATGAGGTCCCGGAAGGTGCGGGCCATCGGAGTGCCGTTCCGTTCCGCTCTGCTCAGGCGGTGAACTTGACCTGCGGGGCCTCGCGCTGCGCCGGATCCTCCATCTCGAAGTACTCCTCGAGCTTGAAGCCCAGGGTGCTCGCGATGAGATTGGCCGGGAAGGACTGGACCCGGGTGTTGTACTGCGCGGTGATGTCGTTGTAATGCTGCCGCGCAAAGGCGATGCGGTTCTCGGTGCCGGCCAGCTCCTCCTGCAGAGCGAGGAAGTTCTGGTTGGCCTTGAGGTCCGGGTACCGCTCCGACAGGGCGAAGAGCTGGCGCAGGGCCCCGGTGAGCGCGTTCTCGGCCTGGGCCTGCTGCTGCACGCCCGCCGCCGCCACCGCCGCGTTGCGCGCCAGCACCACCCGCTCGAAGGTCTCCTTCTCGTGGGCGGCGTAGCCCTTGACCGTCTCCACCAGGTTGGGGATGAGGTCGTAGCGCCGCTTGAGCTGGACATCGATCTGGCTCCAGGCGTTCTTCACCTGCTGGCGCAGGGCGACCAGGCTGTTGTAGAGGCCGATGGCCCATATCACGATCACCACGATCAGGATCAGGGGCACGAGCAAGAACAGGCCCATCCGACTCCTCCTGTGTTCACACGACCGGACGCCGGTCCCCGGCCTCGCCGGCCGGGGCCTCGCGCCCTTCCCTGGGGAGGGGCCGCGCCGGCCGCTCCCCGAGCAGAATCCAGACAGCTCACGGCCAGAGGCGCAGCATCTCCCGCGCGGTCCGCAGGTGAATCTCCACCGTCTCGTCCGGGGTCACCGCGTAACCGCCTGCGAGCAATACGACGACCGCCGCTCCGCTGTTGCGGCAAACGGACAGCACCCTCCGGTCGCGCTCCCCGAGCCCCTCCAGGGTGAGCCCCAGCCCGCCCAGCTGGTCCTCGCGGTAGGGATCGGCGCCGGCCAGATAGTAGACCAGTTCCGGCCGGCGGTCCGTCACCGCCGCTTCCAGGCCGCGGTCCAGCGCCTCCAGATAGCCGGCGTCGTCGATGCCGTCGGCGAGACCCAGGTCGAGGTCGCTCCGCTCCTTCGGGGGGTAGTTGTTCTCCTGGTGCAGCGAGAGGGTGAAGACCCGCTCGTCGCCGCGGAAGATCCGCGCGGTGCCGTTGCCCTGGTGCACATCCAGATCCACGACGCTCACCCGGGCCACCTCGCGCCCGGCGGAGTCCGCGAGCGGCGTCCCGTCTTCGTCGCCCAGCGCCCGGCGCGCCGCGACCGCGGTGTCGTTCAGGTAGCAGAACCCCTCGGCGTGGTCCGCAAAGGCATGATGGAAGCCGCCCCCCAGGTGCATCGCCGCCCCGCGCGCCAGGGCCAGGTCGGTCGCCGTGGCGGTGCCGTAGGCCGCCAGCTCGAACCACCGGGCGATGTCCCTCGTGAGGGGCAGCTCCGAGGCCATGGTGGCCCCGGTCCGGCGCAGGGCGAAGAGGTCCGCCAGGTAGCCCTCCGAGTGGGCGAGCCTCAGGATCGCGCGATCCAGCGGGCGCGGCTCCACGAAGGCCTCCGGCCCGGCGAGCCCCGTCTCCAGGATCCGCTCCTTGAGCCGCCGGTACTTGAAGGTCGGAAACACATGGGGGCCGATGTCGGCCTCATAGGCCGGACTGAAGACGAATGCAGGTGAGGGCATCGGTGATGGACTCCGGAAACGACGAGCCCGACCGCGGGCGGCGGTCCGTCCGGCCGGGTGCCGCGCCGCCGCCAGCCGCGGTCGCGCGCCGCACCTCGAAAACCTCCGCCGCCCCACGGCCGGGCTCGTCTCGAACCACGAGCGCGGCGCCGGATCTAGCGCGTCTCGAAGGTGATGCTCTCCATGACCACCGGCTTGACCGGCTTGTCCTGGGCGCCCTTCTCGTCCTTGGCGATGGCCTGCACCACATCCATGCCCTCGACCACCTCGCCGAAGATCGTGTGCTTGTTCTGCAGGTGCGTGGTGGCGCCGAGGGTGATGAAGAA
>CAZWKH010000289.1:0-3114 GCA_964633885.1 uncultured bacterium
CCCCGACGAGATCGTGATCGACATGATCCGCCGGCGGCTGGACGAGCATGACTGGAACCACGGGTTCATTCTGGACGGGTTCCCCCGCAACCGGGCTCAGGCCGAATTCTTTCTGGAGACCTACGACATCGACGCGGTGATCCTCATCGATGTGCCCGACAGGACCGTGATGGAGCGCATCGGGGCGCGCCGCCTCTGCGTGCGGTGCGGGGCGGACTACAACCTGGTCTCCGCACCCCCGGCCAAGGCGAACAGCTGCGACCGCTGCGGCGGCAAGCTGCGCCAGCGCGCCGACGACACGGAGAAGGCGATCCGCTCCCGCCTGCGGGACTACCACGAGCAGACCGCGCCGCTCCTCGACCTGTTCCGCAAGAAGGGGGCGGTGGTGACGGTGGACGGGACCAAGGCCCCGGAGAAGGTGCACCAGGAGATCCGGCGCAAGCTCAAGCTGCCGCGGATCTAGGCTGAGGGGCAGACGGCGTCGGGCCGCGCCCGCGCGCTACCGCGCCGCCGCCTCCTCGACGCTCCACAGCCACGCCGCGCCGCGCACCCCGCCCGAGTCGCCATGCGCCGGCGGCCGGAGCGGCGTCGTGACGCGGTCGGTGAACACCCAATCACCCCAGCGCCGCGGCACCTCGTCGTAGAGCGCGCCGATGTTCGACATTCCGCCCCCCAGCACGATCACATCGGGGTCCAGGATGTTGATCACCGAGGCCAGGGCCCGGGCGAGGCGCCCCGCGTAGCGATCCAGCGTCGCCCGCGCCCAGGGGTCCCCCTGCGCGGCCTCACGGGCGATCCCGGCGGGGGCCATGGCCAGACCACCGCGCTCCTCGTGGTCGCGCACCATGCCCGGCCCGGAGAGGAAGGTCTCGATGCAGCCGCTGCGCCCGCAGTAGCAGCGCGGCCCCGGCCATTCGTCGCCCCGCGGCCAGGGCATGGGGTTGTGTCCCCATTCCCCCGCCACCGCGCCGGGGCCTGTGAGCGGCCTGCCGTCCACCACGATCCCGCCGCCGGTGCCGGTCCCCAGGATCACGCCGAACACCACGCGCGCGCCGGCGCCCGCGCCGTCCACCGCCTCGGACAGGGCGAAGCAGTTGGCGTCGTTCGCGAGGCGCACTCTGCGCCCCAGCCGCGCCTCCAGGTCGCGGTGGAGCGGGCGGCCGTTCAGCCACACCGAGTTCGCGTTCTTCATCAGACCGCTGGCGGGCGAGATCGCGCCCGGCGTTCCCACCCCCACCGTGCCGCGGCCGCCCGCCGCGCGCTCCGCCTCCTCGACCAGCGCCGCCACCGCCTCGACGGTCGCCTCGTAATCGTCCCGCGGAGTGGCCAGGCGGCGTCGAAACCGCTCCGCGCCGGTCGCGTCGAAGGCCGCGGCCTCGATCTTCGTCCCGCCCAGATCCACGCCGATGCGCAGGCCCCTCGGCGCGGTCACCAGCCGTCTCTCCGCACCACGAGGACGCCTTCGAAGCTCAGGCCGCGCGAACGGCCGGCCAGGTCCCTCAGGAACTCCTGCTTGGCCGCCGGAGAGATGAGGATCGAGGTTCCCCCGGCATCCACCTGCAACCGGTCCAGCGAGCAGGCGGGGCCGGAGAGCGGGCTGCGGGTGGGCGCCACCGAGCGGATCTCGGCCAGCGGGATCGCGTAGCGGAAGGGCCCCGAGCGGACCAGGAGATGCGTCGCGGTCAGCCGGTAGAAGGTCCCGTAGAGGATCCAGAGCATGAATCCCGCCATTGCGACTCCCAGGAGCAGGAAGATCAGGCGCTGCGCCCACGACGCGTCGGAGAGGAGGATCCCCGCGACCGAGGCCGCCATCATGGCCACGGCCCCCCAGATGAGGATCGCGAGCCAGGCATCCCGCCTGGAAGGGTAGGTGGTGGCTCTCAAGCCATGCCCTTCGTCAACCCTTGCCCGCCGGGACCACCTCGTCCAGGAAGTAGCGATGGACGCGGTCGTCGCCGGTCAGCTCGGGGTGGAAGGTGGCGGCCAGCACGCGGCCGTTGCGCAGGAGCACCGGCTCGCCGTCCCGCTCGGCGAGCACCCGCACCCCGGGTCCGATCTCGCGGATGCGCGGGGCGCGGATGAAAACGCCGCGGATGGGGCCGGCGTCCTCGCTCCAGGAGAGGTCCGTCTCGAAGGAGTCGATCTGCCGCCCGTACCCGTTGCGCTCCACCACCGCGTCGAGGAGCCCCAGCGAGCGCTGCTCCGGGCCCGTCACCGCGCGGGCGAGGAGGATGAGCCCCGCGCAGGTGCCGAACAGCGCTCCGCCGCCGGCGTAGAAGGCGCGGATGGCCTCATCGAGGCCGCTGCGCTCCATGAGCTTGAGCATGGCCGTGCTCTCCCCGCCCGGCAGGACCAGCCCGTCGAGACCTGCCAGGTCCCCGGGGACCCGCACCTCGCGCACCTCCGCCCCTGCCCGTTCGAGCGCGGCCCGGTGGCGCGCGAAGTCCCCCTGCAGCGCGAGCACCCCGATCCGCATCGTCACCACCCGCGGGTCTCCAGAAGGTCGCGCTCGGAAAGCTGGGAGGCGCTAATGCCCACCATCGCCTCGCCGAGCCCCTCGCTCACGCGCACCAGCACCTCCGGATCGCGGAAGTGGGTGGTGGCTTCGACGATGGCCCGCGCCCGCTGGGCCGGATTCCCGGACTTGAAGATGCCGCTGCCCACGAACACCGACTCCGCGCCCAGCTGCATGACCAGGGACGCGTCGGCGGGGGTGGCCACGCCGCCCGCGCAGAAGAGCGGCACCGGCAGCTTGCCCTCGCGCGCGACCATGCGCACCAGCTCGTAGGGAGCGCCCATGGTCTTGGACTCGGTCATGAGCTCCTCCTCCGGCATCACCGTGAGGCGCTTGATGTGGCCGAGGGCATCGCGCAGGTGGCGCACCGCCTGGACGATGTCGCCGGTGCCCGCCTCCCCCTTGGAGCGGATCATGGCCGCCCCCTCCCCCACGCGCCGCAGCGCCTCGGCGAGGTTCGTGCACCCGCACACGAAGGGGGTCTTGAACCGGAACTTGTCCACATGGAAATGCTCGTCGGCGGGTGTGAGCACCTCGCTCTCGTCGATGTAGTCCACCCCGAGGGCCTCCAGCATCTGGGCCTCGGCGAAGTGGCCGAT
>CAZWKH010000290.1:0-3101 GCA_964633885.1 uncultured bacterium
TCCCCCCGGCCGAGCGCGATCTCCGAGCAGCGCATGCCCATGCTCGTCTCGCCGCGGATCTTGCTCTTGCGGATGGTGAGGCCGTTGGGAAGGGTGGTTCCGACCAGGGCCAGGGGCGTGTAGAGCCCATCGCGGGCATTGGGCGCGCCGCAGACGATGTCCAGCGGCTCCCCCTGCCCGGCGTCCACGCGGCAGAGGCTCAGCCGGTCGGCGTTGGGGTGCTGGCGGCGCTCCACCACGCGGGCCACCAC
The DNA here is from genome assembly GCA_964633885.1 of uncultured bacterium. Classification (GTDB taxonomy): domain Bacteria; phylum Eisenbacteria; class RBG-16-71-46; order JABDJR01; family JABDJR01; genus CAVXKA01. The sequence continues at coordinate 252 of CAZWKH010000290.1, forward strand.
CACCGTCTCCGGGATCGACGCCGGACGCTCGACGCGGTCCACCGGCAGGCCGGCCATGGTCAGGCGCCGCGCGAGGACCTCGGGGTCCTCCGTCACCTCCGTGAACTCGCGGATCCAATTCAAGCTGAAGCGCACCCTGGTCTCCCCTGTGCGGCGGTCGCGGCGCGAAGGCGGGAATCGTCCGGGCCTCGAGGCGCGACGCCCCCGGCGTGGAGGGCGAATCCTACCACGCGCGCGGGCGGACTAGAACTGGGTGAGGAAGCGGAGGTCGTTCTCGAAGAAGAGGCGGATGTCGGGGATGCCGTGGCGGAGCATCGTGACCCGCTCCACCCCCATGCCCGCGGCGTAGCCCGAGACCTGCTCGGGGTCGTAGCCCACATTGCGCAGCACCCGGGGATGCACCATACCCGCCCCCAGGATCTCGATCCAGCCGCTCTGCTTGCAGAGCCGGCAGCCGGCGCCGCCGCACTGGAAGCAGGAGATGTCCATCTCCGCGCCCGGCTCCACGAAGGGGAAGTAACTGGGGCGGAAGCGCACCTCGAGCTGCCCGCCGAACATCTCGTGGGCGAACCGGGTGAGGGTTCCCTTGAGGTCCATCATGGTCACGCCGCGGTCCACGTAGAGGATCTCCACCTGGTGGAACTCGGAGGAGTGGGTCGCGTCCTGGGCCTCGCGACGGTACACGCGCCCCGGGAACACCATGCGCACCGGCGGCGGCGTGCTCTCCATCACCCGGATCTGCACCGGCGAGGTGTGGGTGCGCAGCAGGATGTTCTCCGAGGCGAAGAAGGTGTCCTGCATGTCGCGGGCGGGGTGCCCCTTGGGGAAGTTGAGCGCCTCGAAGTTGTGGTAGTCGTCCTCCGCGTCCGGACCCCGCGCCACCGCGAAGCCCATACCGCGAAAGATGTCCAGGATGCGCTCCTCCGTCTGGGTGAGGAGGTGCGCCCGGCCCCGCGGCGGGCGCAGGCCGGGCAGGGTCGGGTCCTCGCGCACCGAGGCCCCGGCGCGGCCCAGCACGCTCTCCCTCTCCGCCAGAGCCGCCTCCAGGGCTTCCTTCGCCTGGTTGGCGGCCTGGCCCACCCGCCCCCGGTCCTCGGGGGGAAGATCCTTGAGGCCCCGGAGGATCGCGGTCAGAGGCGCCTTGCGGGCCAGGTGGCGGATGCGGACCGCCTCGAGGGCGGTCCCTTCCGAGGCCCCGGCGATCTCCGCCAGGGCCGTCTCGCGGATCCGCGCGACTTCCTGGATGAGGCCCGGCGCGTCCGTCACGGCATCAGGCGTTGGCGGCGTCCCGCGCCACCCGCGCGAGCTGCGCGAAGGCCTCGGCGTCGTGCACCGCCATCTCGGCCAGGACCTTGCGGTCGATCTCCACATTGGCCTGCTTGAGGCCGCTGATGAAGACGCTGTAGGACATCCCGTGCTGGCGCGCGGCGGCGTTGATGCGTGTGATCCAGAGGCGGCGGAAATCCCGCTTCTTGCGGCGGCGGTGCTCCCAGGCGAAGTGGAGACCGCGCATGACGGTCTCGTTCGCGCTCTTGAACAGCCGGGACCGCCCGCCGAAGTTGCCCTTGGCGGCGGCCAACACCTTCTTGCGCCGGGCGCGGCCCGGTACGACTCCAGTTGCGCGTGGCATGTGCGTTACCTCCCGCTCCCCGCTGGACGGGGGCGTAGCGGCGGAGACGAGAGCGCGGCGCCGGGCGCGGCTCTCCCGCCGGAATCTGGACTAGCGGAGACCCAGCATCCTCTTCACCCGGTCGCTGTCGGCCGAGCTCACCGTGGTGGACTTGCGCAGGTTGCGCTTCCGCTTGGTCTCTTTCTTGGTCAGGATGTGGCTCTTGTACGCCTTGCCACGCTTGATCCGCCCCGAGGCGGTGCGCTTGAAGCGCTTGGCCGCGCCCCGGTTCGTCTTCAGTTTGGGCATCGTGAACTCCTTTAGCTCTCGCTCGCCCCGCGTGGGGGATCGAGCGCGACGCTCGCCGGCGCCTCGTCGGGCTTGCCCGTTTTCGGCTTTTCCCCCCGGCGCGGCATGAGGATCATCGACATCGTGTAGCCCTCCATGCGGGGAGGAGTCTCCACCTGTCCGATGTCCTGCAGCAGCTCGGCGGCCTTGTCGAGAAGCTGCCGTCCGAGCTCCGAATGCGCGACCTCGCGGCCGCGGAACATCACCGTGAACTTGACCTTGTCGTTCTCGTTCAGGAACGCGCGGGCGTGGTTCACCTTGAACTCGAAGTCGTGGTCGTCGATCTTGGGCCGGAACTTGACTTCCTTCACCTGGATCCGGTGCTGGACCTTGCGCGCCTTCGCGGCCCGCTTGGCCATCTCGTACTTGTACTTTCCGAAATCCATGATCCGGCAGACGGGCGGGGATGCCTGCGGCGAGACCTCGACGAGGTCCAAACCGCGTTCCCGCGCCAGTCGGAGCGCTTCATACGAGGACATCACCCCCACCTGGCTCCCGTCCTCCGCGACGACGCGGACGCTGGGGATCCGGATGCGCTCGTTGACCCGCACCTGTTCTTCTTTCTTGAGTATGCTCTTTACCTCCTGTGCTGATCTCCGCGCCGCCCCCGCCTTCGCAACGGCGCCGCGGAAACGACCTGTCCATCCAAAAACGAAAAAACGGAGCCGCGCTGGGACGCGCCTGCTCCGCTTCCACCGACGCGACGGTCCGGGGTGGAAACCCCCCCACCCGCTCCGCAGAGCGATCGGGCCGCGGACGGCGGGTCCGCTCCCGAGGTGCCACGGAGCAACCGGTCGCGATCAGCGCCCCCCGCTCGGGGGAACCCGGTAGGCCGCCGGGCCGCCGCGCGAACGCGGGCCCCGCCGCCGGGTGAGAAGCAAACGCCCCTGCTT
>CAZWKH010000291.1:0-3092 GCA_964633885.1 uncultured bacterium
TGATCGATGTGCTCCGCGCCATGCCGCGCGACACCCACCCCATGACCATGTTCTCCACCGCCATCCTCGTCATGCAGCGCGAATCGGTGTTCGTGAAGCGCTACAACGAGGGGATGAAGAAGATGGAGTACTGGGATCCCATGTATGAGGATTCCACGACGATCATGGCGCGCGCCCCTCGGATCGCAGCCTACATCTACCGGATGAAGTACAGGAGCGATGTGCACATCCCGGCCGATCCCAAGCTCGACCTGGGCGGGAACTTCGCCCACATGATGGGCTTCCCCAAGCCCTACGACGATGTGGCCCGGATGTACTTCATCCTCCACTCGGATCACGAATCGGGCAATGTCTCCGCCCACACCACCCACCTGGTGGCCTCGGCGCTGTCCGACGCCTACTACTCGCTGTCGGCGGGCATGAACGGCCTGGCCGGGCCGCTGCACGGACTGGCCAACCAGGAGGTGCTGTCCTGGGTGATGAAGTTCCAGACCAAGCTGGGCGGCAAGGAGCCCACGGCGGAGCTGGTGAAGCAGGCGCTGTGGGACACCCTCAACGCGGGCCAGGTCATCCCCGGCTACGGCCACGCCGTGCTGCGCAAGACCGATCCGCGCTATGTGGCCCAGAACGAGTTCTCGAAGAAGCACCTGCCTCAGGACCCGCTCTTCAAGCTCGTCAACATGATCTACGAAGTGGCTCCGGGCGTGCTCACCGAGCACGGCAAGACCAAGAACCCCTGGCCGAATGTGGACGCGCATTCCGGCGTCATCCAGTGGTACTACGGGCTCCGGGAGTGGGACTTCTACACCGTGCTGTTCGGCGTGGGACGCTCCCTGGGCGTGCTCGCCAACATCACCTGGGACCGTGGGCTGGGCTACGCGATCGAGCGTCCGAAGTCGGTGACCACCGCGATGCTCGAGAACTGGGCCAAGGAGGCCCTGCAGGCCGCCAAGTAATCCGTCGCTGAGTTCCGGAGGGGTGCAGCCGAAGGGCCGCGCCCCTCCGGCTTTTCTCCCCGCGCCCGAGGCGCCGGGTGGCGCCGTGCGGCGCCGCTTCCTACTCCTCGCCGAGCGCCTCGATGTCGGCCAGATCCCTCTTTCGGCCCAGGGCCCGCTTGTTGGCGATGAATTCCTTGCGCCCGATGAAGAAGACCGGTGCGTCCCCATAGTGTCCGGGGGTTCGGGACGCTGCCGCCTGGTCCCAGGAGACGCCGGTCAGGGATGTGAGGAGGTCCACCCGGACGGGGGGCACACCGAGCTGGATGACCTGTCCCGGAGCGGTGAAGTCTTCCCGGGTGAGGCCGGTTGAGCCGAACCCGAACTCGGTCAGGGCATCCACGACCCGGCCGGCATTGCGGGGTTCCGGGCGCACAAGGATGTCGATGTCCCCCGTGAACCGGGGGGCACCGTGGAAGGCCAGCGCGTAGCCTCCCACGACGAGGTAGTCAACCTCGTGCTTGTTGAACAATACGAACAACTCTCTGAAGTCCGGATGAACATCCACCGGCTGATCTCCTGAGGGTCTCGACCGCCGCCACGCGCTCCGCGGCCGGTCGATCCAGCCAGTAGGCCAGATCGCGCCTCGCGGCCTCGGGATCTTCCAACTCACTCTTCCGCACGACTTTCTGAATCATGTTCGCATTGTACCACGGTTCCGGAAGCGCCGAAATCGCGCCTTGCGGCCTCTTGCTATACTCGCGGCCCGTTCCTGCCTCGGTAATGTTCCGCGCCGGAGAGGAGGTGCCGATGGGAGCCGATGCGACGACCAGCCGCGACCTCCTGGCCCGCCTGGGCGACGAGGCGGACCCCCGGGCGATGGAGGCCGCCCTCGAGGCCCTCGCCGCGGGCCGCTTCGACGCCGTCTTCGAGGACCCCGCGGCGCTGGATGCGCTGGCCGCGCTGGGCGACCGGCTGGCCGGAGCGCTGGAGGCGGGGGCCGCCCAGGACGCGAGCCGCGCCGACGCGCAGCGCCGGGCGTGGCTCTGGCTCGACGCTATCCGCCGTCCCGCGGTGCAGCGGCGCGTTGCCGCCGCCGGCGCCGCCGATCCCTGGCTCGCCCGCGTCCTGCGGGTCATGGACGCCTCCCGCTTCACGGTGGCCCGCCTCCTCGAGCAGCGCGCGGAACGCTACGGCCCCCGCCCTCTCTTCCGGGAGACCCTGCGCGGGGAGGATGTGAGCCACAGCTGGTTCGAGGTGATCACAAGGGTGGACCAGCTCTCTTGCGGGTTCCTGGCCCTGCTCGACCGCCACGGCCGCGGCCCCATCGCGATCCTCTCGGAGAACCGCTACGAGATGGCCCTCGCCGATCTGGCCTGCCTCGGCACCGGCCTCGTCGATCTCATGATCCCCGCCAACGCGACCGACGGCGATGTGGCCTATGTCCTGGCTCAGGCGGAAGCGGTGATCGCGGTGGTCTCCACCGAGGAGCAGCTGCGCAAGATCGAGCGGCACCGCGCGACCCTCCCGGCCCTTCGCGCGGTGGTGCTGCTGGACCGGCCCGCGGCGCCCATTCCGGGCGTCCTCTCCCCGGCGCAGCTCGCCGCGCTGGGCCGGCCGGTCTCGGCGGAGCGGCTGGCGCGGGAGCGAGCGTCCGTCGACACGCGGGCCCTGGCCACGGTCATGTACACCTCGGGCACCACCGGCAGGCCCAAGGGGATCTGCTTCTCCCAGCGCAACATCCTCTCCAAGCGCTTCGCCCGCGCGCTGGCTCTTCCCGAGATCGGCGAGCAGGATGTCTTCCTCTGCTTCCTCCCGCTCTTCCACACCTTCGGCCGCTTCCTGGAGATGATGGGCTGCGTGTTCTGGGGCGCGACCTATGTTTTCCTGCGGGATCCCTCGGTGGACACCCTGCGCGAGACCATGCAGCGCCTGCGCCCCACGGTCTTCATCTCCGTCCCCAAGAAGTGGATCCAGCTCTGGGAGGAGATCGGCCGCCGCGCGGACCTGGATCTCGATCCCGAGGAGGCGCTGCGCGCGGCGACCCGCGAGGTCGTGGGGGATCGCCTCCGCTGGGGACTCTCCGCCGCCGGCTACCTCGCCCCCGAGATCTTTCGCTTCTTCCAGGGCCGTGGGATCGAGCTCCTGAGCGGGTTC
>CAZWKH010000292.1:0-3079 GCA_964633885.1 uncultured bacterium
GCGGGTCGGCGAGGATTGCTTTCTGGCGTTCTCTCCCGAGCGGGTCGATCCGGGCAACCCGAACTTCCAGACCAAGAACATCCCCAAGGTGGTGGGAGGGGTGACCCCCGCCTGCACGGAGGTGGCCCGGTCCCTCTACTCCAAGACGCTGGAGACGGTCGTGCCGGTCTCCTCGACCCGCGTGGCGGAGATGGTGAAGCTCCTGGAGAACACCTTCCGCAGCGTGAACATCGGCTTGGTGAACGAGCTGGCCCTCATGTGCGACCGCATGAAGATCGACGTGTGGGAGGTGATCGACGCCGCCTCCACCAAACCCTTCGGCTTCATGCCCTTCTACCCCGGGCCGGGGCTGGGCGGGCACTGCATCCCCATCGACCCCTTCTACCTCTCCTGGAAGGCCAAGGAGACGGGTTTCGAGGCGCGCTTCATCGAGCTCGCGGGCCAGGTAAACCTGCTCATGCCCCAGCATGTCGTGGCCAAGGTGGGGGAGGCCCTCAACGAGTTCGCGAAGCCGGTGAAGGGCTCACGGATCCTCGTCCTGGGCGCGGCCTACAAGCCGGACATCGACGATGTGCGCGAGTCGCCGGCCCTGGATGTGATCAACCGGCTGAGGGTCCTGCAGGGTGCGGTGGAGTACCACGACCCCTTCATCCCGGACCTCACCCACGAGGGGATCCCGCTCAAGTCGGTGGATCTCACCGACGAGCGGCTGCGCAACACGGACTGCGTGGTCATCGTGACCCCGCACAAGATCTTCCCCTACGACCGCATCGTGGCCCTGGCACCCCTCATCTTCGACAGCCGCAACGCGCTCAAGGGGAGGAAATCCCCCAATATCCGGAGGCTCTAGCGGATGGCTCACTACCTCGTCACCGGCGGTGCCGGCTTCATCGGCTCCCACCTGGTGGAGCGGCTTCTCGGCGACGGCCATCGCGTTCGCGTGCTGGACGACTTCTCGACCGGCCGGCGGTCCAACATCGAGGCGGTGCGGGGCACCGGCCCCGACCGCCTCCATGTTTCCACGGGAGACATCCGCGACCCCAAGGTGGCGCGGGACGCCGCCGGGGGTGTGGACGGGGTGTTCCACCTGGCCGCCCTGGGCTCCGTGCCGCGCTCCATCAGCCATCCCCAGGACTCCCACGCCGTGAACGCCACGGGGACCCTGAACATGCTCATGGCGGTGCGCGACGAGGGGGTGAAGCGGATCGTGTTCGCGGGATCCTCCAGCGTGTACGGGGCGCTCGAATCGCTCCCCAAGAGGGAGGACGACCCGACCATCCCCATCTCGCCCTACGGCCTCACCAAGCTCATGGGCGAGCATTACCTGCGGCTCTTCCATGAGCTCTACGGCGTGGAGGCCGTCACCCTGCGCTACTACAATGTGTTCGGCCCGCGCCAGAACCCCAAGAGCCGCTATGCGGCGGTGATCCCCATCTTCATCGCCAAGCTCATGAAGGGCGAGGCGGCGACGGTGGACGGGGACGGCGGGCAGAGCCGCGACTTCACCTATGTCACCAATGTGGTGGACGCGAACATCCTGGCCATGGAGGCGCCGGCGGAGAAGATCGCCCCTGGGCTCTTCAACATCGCCGCCGGGGGGCGCCACTCGCTGAACGATCTTCTCCGGGAGCTGGGTACGATCCTGGGTGTGGAGCCGAGGGCCGAGCATGGCCCGGCGCGGCCCGGCGACATCCGCCACTCCCAGGCGGACATCGCCCGTGCGCAGAAGGTGCTGGGCTACGAGGCGCGGGTGAGCTTCCGCGAGGGGTTGGAGCGGACGGTGGCGTACTTCCGGGAGGCCGGCGAGGCGGCCTAGGCCGGCGGGGGAGGACTCGAGCATGGCGGATCGGGGCAAGGTGCTGGTGACGGGCGGGGCCGGGTTCATCGGTTCCCACGCGGCGGAGATCTTCGCCCGCGACGGCCATCCGGTGACGGTGGTGGACAACCTGAGCCGGGCCAGGCTCCTCAAGAAGGACGACCGCAACGCCCGCTTCAATTGGAGCCACCTCGGCACCCTCCCCAATGTCACCTTGATCGAGGGGGATGTGCGGGACTTCGGCACGGTGCTGGGCGCCGCCGAGGGGGCCTCGGTGATCCTCCACGCCGCCGCTCAGACCGCGGTCACCACCTCGGTGACCGATCCCCGGCAGGACTTCGAGAACAATGTGATCGGGACCTTCAATGTCCTCGAGGCGGCGCGCGCGCAGAAACGCAAGCCGGCGGTGGTGTTCTGCTCCACCAACAAGGTGTACGGCGAAAACGTGAACGCGGTCCCGCTGGTCGAGGAGCCCCGGCGCTGGGCCTTCGCGGGCGACCACGCGCGGGGCATCGCCGAGTCCTTCTCCGTGGATCACTGCGAGCACACCCCCTACGGATGCTCCAAGCTGACCGGCGACCTCTACGGGCAGGACTACGCGCGGCTCTACGGCATCAAGGTGGGGGTATTCCGGATGTCCTGTATCTACGGGACCCGCCAGTTCGGCATGGAGGACCAGGGCTGGGTGGCCTGGTTCACCATCGCCGCCGTGGCCGGGAAGCCCCTCACCATTTACGGGGACGGCAAGCAGGTCCGGGACCTCCTCTGGGTGGAGGACCTGGTAGCGGCCTACCGGGCCTTCCTTGGCTCGGACCGCGCCCACGGCGTCTACAACATGGGCGGCGGTCCCGCGAACACCATGTCGCTCTTGGAGTTGCTCGCCCAGCTCGAGGAGCGTCTGGGCCGGCCGGTGCCCGTCGCCTACGCCGGCTGGCGCCCCAGCGACCAGAAGGTCTACATCTCGGACATTTCCAAGGCCCGGGCCGAGCTGGGCTGGGCCCCCGCGGTGACCCCCCGGGAAGGGGTGGACCGGCTCCTGGGCTGGGTTCAGGAGAACCGGAAGCTCTTCGCCTAAGTTCTTCGCCCCCGAAGCGTTGCATCCCGCACTGCGGCCGGGTTTTTGGACCCGCCGAGGCGTTTTCCCCTCAATTCCAGGGCCCTTTCGGACGAAAACAGTCTCGAGGAGGAGTCCCTTGGAGAGTCCGCTCTATCGCCTGCCGGACCCCGCCCCCCGCGAGCAGGCGGAGATACGCGCCCTCGAAC
>CAZWKH010000293.1:0-3060 GCA_964633885.1 uncultured bacterium
GGCCGCCTCCACGTCTTCCCCGAGTACGGGTTCCTGGAGATCGCCGGGGACGGCATGGAGCGGCCCGCACTCGAGGAGTTGGCGCGGCGTCTCGGCGTGGCCCAACGGGTGCGTTTTCTTGGCCGGGTGGACGATCCCCGCGGGTTCTTCGCCTCGATTCACGCCCTCGCGCTGCCCTCGCGTCTGGAGGGTATGCCCCTGGCGGCTCTCGAGGCCCTGGCCGCCGGGCGCGGCGTGCTCGCCTCCTCCATCCCGGGACTGGACGAGGTCGTGGACGAAGGGCTCACGGGGCGCCTGCTCCCCGACATCCCCGAGGCCTGGGCGGAGGCGATGGGGGCGTTGGGTTCGGAGCCGGGATGCGCGGGCGCGTGGTCCGAGGCGGCGCGCCGCGCCTATCGGGATCGGTTCACTCTCGAACGCTGCGCGGCGGAGACGGCTGCCGTCTATGAGCAGGCTCTCGCGGGGGAGCGAGGCTGATGCGCATCCTCTGGATGAAGCCGATCCTGCCCTATCCTCCGGTCCAGGGGACCAAGCGCGTCACACTGGAACTGATCAGGAATCTGGCAGGTGAGCACCGGATCCGGCTCTTCGCGCGACGACTTTATTCCGGCGAAACCGCTCAGGTGGAGGCGCTGCGCCGCGAGATCCCTGGGCTCGAAGTCGCGGCCCCCCTCGCGCCGAACCGCGTCTCGCCCCTGCATCGCGTCGCCTATCGCCTGCGGGTGCGTGCTGCCGCGCGCCGCGGAATCCCACCGGTGGAGGCGTACACGGCGCTTCCCGGGCTACTCGACGCCTTCGAGCGCGAGGTCCGGGAGTTCCGGCCCGAACTGGTGGTGGTCGAATACTGGTATGCGTCGGCCTACATCGATCGCGCGCCGGGGGTCCCCGCCGTGCTCTTCGCGCACGACATCGAGTACCTGGCGCGGGAGCGCGCAGGAGCCTTCGAGGCCGAGGGGAGCCGCGGCACAGCCTGGGCCGCTCTCGAGGCGCAGCGGGAGCGCAGGGCCCTGGCCGCGGCGCCCAGGATCTGGTTCCTCACCGAGGGCGATCGGGCTGCGGCGGTGCGCGGCGCCGGGGTGCCTGCGGAGCGCTCGGCGGTGCTTCCCCATGGCCTGGATCTGGACGAGGGGCTGGCGGCGCGTCGCGAAGGGGATCCGCCGGAGGTGGCCGACCGCGTGGTCTTCTTCGGTTCCTTCACCGCGGACTTCAACCGCGACGCGCTCGAGCATACCCTCGCCGAGATCTGGCCGCGCGTCCGCCGCCTGCGGCCCGAAGCATCCCTGCTGGTGGCAGGCGGTGGGCTCCCGCGGGAATTGGAGCGGCGGGCGCGGGCGGCAGGCGCCCTGGTGCAGGGCGAGGTGGCGGATGTGCGCGCGCTGCTCCTGACCGCGTCCGTGGTGCTGGTGCCGCTCCGCTACGGAGGCGGCCTGCGCATCCGGCTTCTCGAGAGCCTGGCGCTGGAGCGCGCGGTGGTCGGCACGCCGGTCGGGGTCCTGGGGATGGGCCCCCGGGCCGACCGGGAGGTGCTGGTGGGAGAGGATCCGCCGGCCCTGGCCGCGGCGGTTGCGAGGGCGCTAGCCGAGCCGGAGCTCCGACGGGAACTGGGAGCGGCTGGGCGCCGCTGGGTGGCGGCGCATCACGCTGCGCCGGAGGCCGCGCGAGCGCAGAAGGCTCTGGTGCTGGAGGCCATGGAGCTGCAGCGCCCCGTCACAGGACGCCCCGACCCCCTCGATTGACGCCCCGCGAAGAGGGCGGTTAAACTCACCGCCTATGCTTTCCCTTCTTGCGCTTCGCCCCGCGCCCGCCGCCGTACCGCCCCCGAAAGGCTTCCGATCGTGAACATCCACCTGAGCGAGTTCCTGGACGAAGAACTGTTCATCCCCCAGCTGAAGGCCAGGGACAAGGAAGGCGCCCTGCAGGAGATGGTGGACGCATTGGTGCGTGCGCAGCGGATCAAGGAGGGGAACATCCTCCTGGAGATGCTCCGGCAGCGCGAGCACCTGGGCAGCACCGGGATCGGAAGGGGAGTGGCGGTGCCGCATGGGCGGACTCTCGCCATCACCCGGCTCGCGGTGGTCTTCGCGCGTTCGGCTGAGGGAGTCGAGTTCGACGCCATGGACGGCAAGCCCGTCCACCTTCTCTTCCTCACCGTGGCCCCCCCGCAGGAGAGGAGCAATCTCTATCTCCCGGTGCTGGGCAAGATCGTCGAGATGGTGAAGAGCGTAAAGAGCAGGCGGCGGCTCCTGGCGGCGGAGGATTACGAAGAGGTCGCGGAGATCCTGGAGGAGGCCGACGAAGGTGCATGAACAGCTCCACCTGCTGGTGAACCTGCAGGATCTCGATACGCTCATCCGGGAGGCGAAGGATCAGGTGCGGCGCGAGGAGCTGGAGAGCCTGGGGTTCTCGCTGGACAACATGGGCCCCCTGGAGGCGGCGCGTCAGAAGCTGACCGGCAAGATCGACCGTCGCTATCTGCGCGTGTACGAGCGCCTCATCGCCAAGCACGGTCGGGCCGTGGTGCCGGTGGAGAACAGGACCTGTCTGGGCTGCTTCCAGGGGGTGCCCCCGAGCTTCTTCTCCGAGATCACTGCCGATCAGCCGGTCAAGGTCTGCGAGAACTGCGGCCGGATCCTCTACCTCCTGACCGACTGACGGGAGGCGGGCCGAGTCCGTGAGCGCCCCTCCCTCCACCCTCTCGGGTCTTGCCTGCGCCCGCTGCGGGGGAACGGCCGACCCGGACCAATTGCAGGGATTTTGCGGCTGCGGCGGCATGTTTTTGGCCTGCTACGATCTTCCCCGCGCCCGCCGGACCCTGACCCCCGCCGCCCTCGCCTCGCGCCCCCCGGGAATCTGGCGCTGGGCGGAGGTCTTGCCGCTGCGCGATCCCGAGCGCCGCCGAGGCCTCGGTGAGGGGGGCACCCCGTTGCTCTTCGCGGCCCGGCTGGGCGCCAGACTGGGGCTTGCGCGGCTCCTCCTCAAGGACGAGGGACGCAACCCCGGGGGCTCCTTCAAGGCGCGCGGCATGGCCGTCGCGGTGGCCCGGGCGATGGAACTCGGGGC
>CAZWKH010000294.1:0-3046 GCA_964633885.1 uncultured bacterium
TCATCCAGCACGCGTACATCGGTCTGGCGCTCACCGCTGTCGATTCGGGATTGGCCAAGCAGTGCACCTTCTCGGCCAACCAGTCTCAGGACCTCGCGGTGGGAGTCTACTCCGGCGATTACTTGACGGTGGACAGCTGCACCGTCACGGTCGGGGCGGGGATCGGGATCCAGCTCACCAACGACGGGACCGGAGCCAGGGTCACCAACAATGTGCTCACCGGGAACTCCTCGAGCACCTACGGGATCCGCACCCTTCTGGAAAGCGGGTCACCGACCCTGAGTGGCAACACGATTAGCGGGCTGACCAACGGCGAGGCGATCCGCATCACGGGGGGGGCGCCGATCGTCACCCAGAACGCGCTGACCGGCTGCAAGTACGGGATTTCCACGACCGTGGGGTCCTACACGGTCGGGGACGCGGCGGACACCACCAAGCACAACACGATTACGGGGCACACGACCGCGGGGATCCTGGCGGATGGAGCCAACGCCACGCCGGCCATCCTCACGAACAACATCTCGTCGAACACCTACGGGGTGACCATCAAGAGCGGCGCGAATCCCAACCTGGGGAACGCGAACCAGGACGGCAACAACAAATTCCTCTCCAACTCGACCTACTGCATCTGGAACCGGAACTCGACCGGAACGGTCTCGGCTCGCGGCAACTACTTCGGGGCCTGCGGCGGAGGCGGTTTCCCGGTGACATGCTGGAACGGCAATGTCGACACCAACAACTACCTTTGCACGGCGCCTTTTACCCAGGCATCGTTCGGGCACCCGGGTATCGTCGAAATCGGATCGGCCCAGGCACTGGCCCTGCGGGCGGCTCCGAACCCGACCGGGGGTCGGACGACGCTCCACTTCGAGATCGACGGTTCGGCCGAGGTCGAGGTGCAGGTCTTCGATGTGGCCGGACGCCTGGTGCGCCGGTTCGGCCGGACGGAGTACGGACCCGGCGAGCACGCCGTGTTGTGGGACGGAGCCACTTCGGCCGGGCAACCGGCCCCGGCGGGCATCTACTTCTTCCGCGCCATCGCCAACGACCGCCTCACCCGGACGGCCCGTGTGCTGGTGGTGCGTTAGCTGAGGAGGACATGACCATGAAACGCAAGATGCAGATCGCGGCGCTGGGATGCGCCGCCGTTCTTCTGTGCGGGATCCCGATCGCCGAGGCGGATGTGGTGACGCTGAGCCCGGATCAGGGTGCGGTGGTGACGGCGGAGGGGGTCGAGAACACCCGGGTGGCCTTGCAGTTCGACCTGGCCGGTTTGTCCGGGGCGAGGGTGGACTTGGCGATCCTGGAGTGGCCGGTGGCGGGCATGCCGTCGGATGCGTTGACCGAGTATCAGCTTGTGCCGATCACGGCGAGCTGGACAGAGGCGGGGTTGGCTGCTGCGATGCCCGCGCTGACGGAGACAGACGCGGGCTGGTGGGCGTTCACCCCGCGCGACTACGAGGTCAACGGCGGCGGGCTCGTCCGGTTTGATGTGACCGCGCTGGTGTCCGCGTGGGTCTCGGGGGAGACACCAAACCACGGGTTCGCCGTGGTGACCGCGGATGTCGCCCGGGAAACAGTCGCCGGGCAGCTTGGAGACGCCAAGCTGACCATCACCTATCTGCCGTAGCAGGAGAAGCTGGCTTGGAGGGCGGGGAGGGTCTAATCCCGCCCTCCACCAGTCGCCCCCCGCACCATCTCCGCCACCGCCGCCACCCAGGCCGGGTGCGCGTTGAGCGAGGGCACGAGGTGGAACGCCTCGCCGCCCGCGGCGAGGAAGGCGTCCTTTCCCCGCAGTCCGATCTCCTCCAGCGTCTCCAGGCAGTCGGCCACGAAGGCCGGGCAGAACACGGCGAGGCGCTTCACGCCCCGTCCTGGCAGCTCGCGCAGCACGCGATCGGTGTAGGGCTGGATCCAGGGTACGCGGCCGAGCCGCGACTGGAAGGCGACCTGGTACCGGTCGGAGCCGAGCCCCAGCTCCGCGGCCAGGCGCCGCGAGGTGGCGTAGCACTGCGCGCGGTAGCAGTTGCGGTTCACCGTTCCGACGCCGTCGCAGCACCCTTCGCTCCGCAGGCAATGCGCGCCGCTCTCGTCCCCCTTGCGCACCTGGGATTCGGGGAGGCCGTGATAGCTGAAGAGGATGAAGTCGGGGTGGAATTCGTGCAGCAGGGGGCGGCCCACCGCGGCGAAGGCGCGGGCGAACCCCGGCTCGTCGTAGAAGGGGGGAAGGGTGACGAGGGAGGGCACATTCCAGAGCCGCGCCGCCTCGGCGAACACCTTTTCCAAAGTCGAGCCGGTGGTGGCCGAGGAATACTGCGGGTAGAGCGGGAGCACCACCACGCGATCCACCGCCTGCGCGCGCAGCGCGGCAAGGCCCCGCGCGATGGACGGCGCGCCGTAGCGCATGGCCGCCTCGACCGGCGTCTCCGGTCCCAGCTTCTCCTGGACGCCGCGCGCCAGCGCCAGGGTGTGGAACAGGAGCGGGGAGCCCTCGTCCGACCAGATCTTGCGATAGGCCTCGGCGGACCTGGCCGGCCGGAAAGGAAGGATCACCAGGTGGAGCAGCGCCGCCCGGCCCGGAGCAGGCATGTCCAGCACGCGGGGATCGGACAGGAACTCGCGCAGGTAGCGGCGCACTTCGGGCGTGCGCGGCGCGTCCGGCGTGCCGAGGTTCACCAGCAGGACGCCGGTCCGGGGCGGGCGATGGGGAACAGCCGGGTCGGGCGCGTTCATGGGAGCCCAAGCCTACGGGGGGGAAGCCCCGCCTTCAATCCCCCATGGGCCGGGCCTTCGCGCCGCGGGCCGGGCCGAGGCGTCCCGCCGGCAGGACCGTGCTAGGATAGCCCCGTCTTTGGGGATGCCTGTCCCGGCGAGGCCGCTCGCCGCATCCCTCCCCTCGAACGAGACACCCACCGACCCTGGAGATCGACATGCATCAGACTCTCCCGCGTCCGCAGGCCCGCGCGCTGCGCGCCGCTCTGCCCGCCGCCGTGATCCTTCTCTCCCTGATCGCCGCCCCCTCCGCGCTCCGCGCCGCCGGGGCGCT